>JAFQPC010000080.1 GCA_017411935.1 Clostridia bacterium
CATTTCGTTTTGCATCTGATCCATTGTCTTTGAACCTTTCGTTTGCAGTATTTTATTTTTCTTTCTTATTGTAAAGCATTCCGCTTCGTTTGTCAAGTCTATTTTGCTCTTACGAGCAAGGAGTGAGAAAATATTCTCGCTTTTCTCTGTAAATTTTGGCAAAGCTTTCGTATTTTTCATTCAAAAACACGTGCTCGGGGTCGAAGCTCCCCTCGGGGGCTCCGAAATATTTCGTAAGCAGCTCTGCCATCGCGGGCGCGGAAAGTGCGTAGTAAGACGCGCCGCTTTGCGTTGCCGTGACAGCCTGCCCAGGGGCTGTAACAAAAAACACCTTCTCGGGCGAGATCTTGAGAAGCTCCCCCGAAAGCGACAGAATATCTGCCGCATCAAAATTTCCGTCCACCTCTCCGCGCATCTTCATCGCGAGTCTCGCGGCTTCGATCGAGCCAAGACTTGAGAGCTTTTGAAAGAGCGCCGAAAGAAAGATTTTTTGCGCGTCAAGTCGGTCAAGATCTCCCTGTGCGTAGCCCGCACGGTAACGGACAAATTGCTCTGCCTCGGCACCATTTAGGGTCTGCTTTCCCGCCTTCAGATGGATCGACAGTCCTTGCGCGGGATCTTCGTAATGAAGATCTCTCGGAAGGTCGATCTCCACCCCGCCCATCGCATCGACGATCGTTCGGAATGCCGAGGGCGAGAGGTGCAGCGTGCGGTCGATCGGCACACCGAGCGCCGACGAAAGAAAGTCGGCAACTCCCGACATTCCGCCAAGCTCGGCATACGCGCCATTCATTTTTCGATAGCTTTTATCGGTATATTTTGCGTAAGTGTCGCGCGGGATCTGCAAGACGAACACCTCGTGCGTCGTGCGATCAATGGATACGAGCATCAGCACGTCACAAAGTCCGCTCGTCGCGTCACTTCCCGCCACGAGGATCCGAAAAGCGTCTCTCTCCCCTTTCCATTCGGTCGGCTCGGGTGTCGCCTTTGCCTCGACCGTTTTTTTAGGCAGAAACACCACCGCCAGGGAAACGAGGAGCGCCACCGTCAGGACGACGGCAAGCAAGCTCCCAAATATTGCTTTTTTGGATCTCTTTTGAAACACAGTTCTTCTCCGTTCTTACTTTTTCGGCTTCTTTTGCAAAGAAACCTATGTATAAGAACGGAATTTTTTACGCGCGCAATTCGAAGTTTCTTTCGGTCACGAGCTCGTTTCTTGCCTCAAAGGTATCGGGACTGATGGGCGCGCCCTCCGAAAGAAGATCGGAGACCGTCATATCGTAGGAAAGAATGAGCGTGTCGCGCAGATGCGACAGCCGTTCGCTCTCGCTCATCTTTTCGGGCTGCGCGTCAAAGAAAAAGTTTCGCAGACGAACGCAATTTTCAAACGTGCGCGAAAGATCTATATAGTCGGCAAGATACACAAGCTTCTCGCACAGTGTCATTCCGCGTCTGCCCGTGGTGTGCCAACGAATGCACGAAACGACCTCGTCCTCGGCAAACTCGGGATACTCGTCGGCAAGAATAGCCGCCGCCGTGCGCGCGTGAAAAGTCTTGGGCGCACCGAGGTCCTCTCTTGTGAGTGAAAGCTCCTTTTGCGCGAAGATCATCAGGTGTCGGTCGGGCGAATATTCCTTCGTAATATCGTGCAAGAGCGCCGCCGCGCGAAGTGTCGGCAAAGCATCGGGTGCATACAGCGCGCCAAGCCGCGCTACCATCGCTTCGACCTCAACGGTGTGGCGGTAACGCTTCTCCGACATCTTCGTAGCAAGAGACGTACGAAGCCCGTTCAGCATTTCTTCGGTAATCATACGCTCTCCTCCCGATACAGTCCGTTGTTCTGAATAAATTCCGCAACACGCGCGGGAACCATTCCCGAAATATCTTTGCCCTCTCGGACGGCTCGACGAATCTCGGTCGAGGTCAGCTCGATGGGATCGGTAATAATGCGTCGGAACATCACTCCGTGCTTTTCGTAGTATTCCCCGATCTTGGCAATAATACGCTTCGTAAGCAATGGATCATTTTCCCTGCGCACGTAGGTCGGATAGCACATTTTGAGAATATCCTCATAGCGATACCATTTGTCAAAGGTGAGCACCATATCGGTTCCGCAAAGCAAGAAAAGGCGCGTATCGGGACGTTCGAGCTCCTTTAAGGTATCGTAGGTATAGCTCTTGCCGCCTCGGGCGATCTCCACGTCCGAGATCACCACGCCGTCGGTCCCCTCAAAGGCAAGCTCGCACATTTTCAGGCGGTACAGCGGGTCGTCCGACGCGTCGATCTGCTTGTGGGGCGGAAGATAGGTGGGAATGACGAAGAGATAATCGAGCTTCATCTGCTCCATAAACGCCTTTGCCGCCGCCACGTGTCCGTTGTGGATCGGAGCAAACGTGCCGCCGTAAATGCCGACACGGAGCATCTCCATTCCGTTGTTTCCCGTCATAGCTCGATCTTTTTGTGATTGACCGACTCGCGGTAGAGCACCGTCTTTCGTCCGATGACGCAAACGACGTCGGCGCCCGTTGCCTCGGCAAGCGCCTCTGCCGCCTCACGGACGGTATATTCACAGTTTTCGAGCACCGAGAGCTTGATGAGCTCTCTTGCTTCAAGGGCATCTGAAACCGTCTTCACAAGATTTTCGGTCACACCACCCTTGCCGATCTGCATGATCGTCGGCTCGTTGGTTGCAAGTCCGCGCAAATACGCGCGCTGTTTCGATGTTAACATATCAGTTACCTCATTGTAGTTGTTTTAAATACTCGGCAAGCTGTTCGATCGCTTTTCCTCGATGCGAGATCGAGTTTTTTTGCTCTGCGCTCATTTCCGAAAAGCTAAGCCCCATCGGCTCGTAGAAAAAGAGAGGATCGTAACCGAATCCGCCCTTGCCGCGCGCCTCGTGTAAAATCACTCCCTCGGTCTCACCGCGGAAGAATTTTCCGCGCTCAGGCTCGGCAGGGTCGATCAGCGCGATCGTGCAAACGAAGCTTGCCGAACGGTCGTCCTTGTCGGAAAGATTTCTCAAAAGAAGCTCGTTGTTGGCGGCATCGTTGCCGTGCTCGCCCGCATAGCGCGCCGAGTAAATTCCGGGAGCTCCGCCGAGCGCCGTGACCGCAAGACCCGAATCCTCGCCGATACTGAAATAGCCGAGTTTTGCGGCGGCAGATGCCTTGAGAAAAGCATTTTCCTCAAAAGTCTCGCCGTTCTCCTCGATCTCGCCCTCAAATCCGATGTCGTCGAGCGAAAGTATCTCCACTCCGTCTACGAATTTACCGAGCGTGGCGTTCCATTCTTCAATTTTGTGCTTGTTTCTTGATGCCAAAACGATCTTCATAGATACCTCATTATTTTCGGGTCGTCGAAGGCGCCGACCCCTACCAAATTTGCAAATAGATCATTTCAATAAAAAATCGCATCCCAAACTTGTCGGGACGTAGGGTCCGACAAGTTTGTTCCTCAGAAAGCCGAAATCTGCACCGACGATACGGCGACAGAAATCATAAAATTGTGTTGCTTTCTTTTTGGTTACTTTTTCTTTCCCGAAAGAAAAAGTAACACGCGTCCTCTCGCGTCCCCTTACTCAAAGAGAGCTTGAACGAACTCCTTGTTGTCAAACTCCTGCATATCGTCGATCTTTTCACCGACGCCGATGAATTTGACGGGGATACCGAGCTCTCGCTTGATCGAAAGGACGATACCGCCCTTTGCCGTTCCGTCGAGCTTATTGAGGACAAGTCCCGTGATCTCGGCGGCATTCTTAAATTCCTTGGCTTGCAGGATCGCATTCTGTCCTGTCGTTGCATCGAGCACCAGCAGATTTTCTCTTGCCGCCTCGGGCAACTCACGCTCAATCACGCGGTTGATCTTGGCAAGCTCGTTCATCAGATTTTTCTTGTTGTGCAAGCGTCCTGCCGTGTCGATGATGAGCACGTCGGCACTCTTGCGCTTAGCGTAAGCAATGGCGTCAAACACGACCGCCGCAGGGTCACTTCCCTCGTTCTGACGAACGAGCTCCGCGCCCGATCTTTCACACCAAACCGCCAATTGATCAATGGCTGCCGCGCGGAAAGTATCTGCCGCCGCAACGACGACTTTCTTGCCTTTTGAAACAAGACGGTTCGATATCTTTCCGATCGAGGTCGTCTTGCCCGCGCCGTTGACACCGATGACGAGAATAACGGCGGGGGTCGTCGAAAGATCCAGCTCCTCGCCCTCTCCGATCATCTCCTCGAGGATCTCGCGCAGAGCGCTCTCGACATGCTCTTTTTCCTTGAGTCGACCGTCCTTGATCGCCTCGCGAAGTCGCTCAATGATCTCCTCGGTCGCACCAACGCCAACGTCAGACATAATGAGAAGTTCCTCGAGCTCGTCAAGCAGATCCTCGTCCACGCGAACGAATGCCTTGAGCACCTCGTCGATCTGTCCGAAGATCGCGGACTTTGTTTTGGAAAGTCCCTGCTTTAATTTATCCAAAAATGCCATCCCAGTCATCTCCTTTTTTCTTTGAAATATCGCCGACGTCAAGCTCGAGCACCTTGGAAATTCCGCGCTCGGGCATCGTGACACCGTAGAGACGGTTTGCCGCCTCCATCGTGCCGCGTCGGTGGGTAATCAACACGAACTGCGTGTCGCTTGCATATCGCTTGATGTACTCGGCAAAGCGCGCCACGTTGACCTCGTCGAGCGCCGCCTCGATCTCGTCGAGAATACAGAACGGCGTGGGGTTGACCTGCAAAATGGCAAAGAAGAGCGCGATCGCGATAAACGACTGCTCACCACCCGAAAGCTGTACAAGATTCTTGATGATCTTTCCGGGAGGCGCCGCCTTGATCTCGATGCCACTCTCGAGCACGTTCTCGGGATCGGAGAGCGAAAGCTCTGCCGAACCGCCGCCAAAGAGCTCGGAGAAGACGCGGTTGAAGTTCTCGTTGATCTGATTGAAGGAATCAATGAACGACGTCTCCATCTCACCCTCAAGCTGTTTGATAATACCGACAAGCTCCTCGCGCGCCGCGTCAAGATCCTTGATCTGACCCGACATATAGTCGTATCTGGTCTTGATCTCCTTGTACTTGTTCACCGCGTCAAGGTCGACGTTACCGAGCGAGCGCAGCTTGTTGCGGCACTCGACCTGCTTTGCCGCCGCCTCGGCACGCGTGGCGGGCTCGAGTGCGGGGTAGCCGAGCGCGATCGCATCGGAACGCGTCAGCTCGTGATCGTCCCACAGACGTGACGAAAGCTTTTCCTGCTCCGAACGAAGCGAGAGCAGTTTGTTTTCCAATCGGGTATATTCCTTGAAGATCAGCTCCTTTTGCTGATTCTTCTCACGAATCTTCGCATTGACCTCGGAGAGCTTCTTCTGAAATTCCGCATTGCCCTCCTCGACCTTGGCACGCTCGGCATTCAAGCTGTCAAGTCGCTCACTGCCTGCTCGATACTCCTCGCGGTTCGCAGAAAGCATCTGCTCGTACTCACCGATCTTCTCGGAAAGCTCGCGAATGCGCGCTTCCTGCGCGAGTGCCGCCGCCGCAAATCCGTCGCGGCGAAGCTCAGCTTCCTCGACAAAGCGTTCTTCGGTCTCCTTATCCTTTTTGAGCTCACCGATGGCGATTACGATCGCCGTCATACGGTTCTCGGCATCCGCCTTTCGGTCGAGCGCCTCGTTGCGGCGCACATCCATTTCGGCACGTGCCGCCGAGATCTCGGCAATCTGTCCGTCCAGAGCCACACGGCGTGCCGCGAGGTCCTTGCGGTCCTCCTCGTAGCGTTCCTCGGCGCGAAGCTTTTCGCCGTAGTCGACGCGGAGCTTTTCGGTCAGTGCCTCATTGGCTTCGAGCTTGGCGGTGAGCTGATCGAGACGGTTCTGCTCGGAATCGCGCATCACCTTGACAAGGCTCATCTTCTGCTCGGCAGAATCCTTTTCGTCCTCACACTCTCCGATCTTCTCGGCAAGCTTTTTCAGCGATGCTTCGATCGTTTCGATCTTCTTTCCAAGCTCTGCCACCTCTTTTTCAAGGCGCTTGATCTCGCCCGCACGACCGAGAATGTTTCCGTTCTGACGAACCGAACCACCCGTAAACGAACCGCCAACGTTGATCTGCTGTCCGTCAAGCGTTACGGCGCGAACACGGTAACGAAGATCCTTTGCCATCGCCGTCGCGTGATCGACGGTATCAAACACGAGGGTGCGTCCGAGAAGCGACGAGATGACCTCGGAGAATTTCTTATCACAGGTGACGAGCTCGTCTGCCGTGGCAATATAGCCCTCGTAGCCGATGGCATCCTTCATTTCCTGCGTTACGGTCTGCGCCTTCATCGAGGTCAGCGGGAAGAAGGTCGCACGACCTGCCTGATCCTTTTTCAGCGAGAACATTGCCGCCTTGGCAACGCTTTCGTCCTCGACGACGATGTGCTGAAGATTCGGTCCGAGCGCTGTCTCAATGGCGGTCAGGTATTTGTCCTCGACCGAGATCACGGTCGAAAGCGGTCCGTAGATCTTTCCGCAAACGTTGCCGTGACGGTCGGTAATGGCATGCTCGGCATATTTTTTCATGACGTGGCGCACACTGCCCGAGTAGCCCTCGAACTGCTGCTCCATCATCTTGAAGGTATCAATTCTCTGTTGCGCCGCGTCGCGCTGTAAGCGAAGCGCGGTCAGGCGCTCGTTGTCGTCGTGGCGGTCGCGATACAGATCGGAGAGCTCGGCGGTCAGCTTGTCTGCCGCCTCGCCCGACTCTGCCATCACGGCGTCGTATTCCTCGACCGTCTTGCCAACTCTTGCGCACTGCTCTTTCATTTCCTCGGAGCGAGCCTCGTAGGTCTCGATCTCGCGGAGCACGGCAACGTTCTTGTCGGCATCGGTCGTCTTTGCGTTGTCAATGAACTCAATTCTCGCATCAACAGCGGAACGCTCAGCTTCGAGCACACGAATGTCCGAGAGCGCGCGGTCAACGTCAAAGGAAAGACGCTCGGCTTCGGCGGAAACCTCTGCCTGCTCCTTTGCGACGGCTTCGTGCTCGCCCTCACGGACGAGAAGCTCGGCTTCGATCTCGACGATGCGCGTAATGTGCGCCGCCCCCGCGGTCTCCTCGGCTGCTGCCGATTTGAGCGCCGATTCCTTGGCTCCCTCGGCAGAAGCGATCAGCTCACGCGTGTGGAGCACGTTGGTTTCGGTAATGCGGTGTTCGCTGTCAAGTGCGTGATTGCGCTCGGTCTGCTCGCGGATCTGCGTGAGCAGGAGCTCGGACTCGGTTTGATTCGAGCGCGAGATCTCAAAGAGACGGTCGTTCTGCACCTCAAGTGCCTTGACCGAATCGTCGGCATTTTGCAGATCAAATTCAGCGCGGCGGAAGTTTTCCTCGCAAGCGGCGAGGTCGCCGCGAAGCTTTTCGGTGTCGTAAAGCCAGAGCTGAACGTCGACCTGCTTCTTGGTCTCGAGCAGCTCGATGGCGCGCTTGGCGCGCTCGGCTTCCTTTTCCAGCGGAACGACCTGCGACTCGACCTCGGTGAAGACGTCGAGAATACGCGTCATATTGTCCTCGGTCGCGGCAAGACGGCGCTCAGTCTCGCTCTTTTTGTGGCGGTACTTGGCAATGCCCGACGCGTCCTCAAAGATGCTTCTTCGCTCGTCGCTCTTGCGCGAGATGATCTCGGCGATCTTACCCTGACCGATGATCGAGTAACCGTCGCGTCCGACACCCGTGTTCATAAAGAGCTCGTAGATGTCGCGCAGACGCACGGCTTGGCGGTTGATATAATATTCACTCTCGCCCGAACGGTAGTAACGGCGGGTGACCGTCACCTCGTCGTAGGGGCAGTCAAGGCGTCCGAACATATCGGTATTGTCAAAGGTCACCGAGACCTCGGCATAGCCCATCGGTCGGCGGCTGTCCGCACCGCCGAAAATGATATCCTCCATCTTGGTTCCGCGGATGCTCTTCGAGGACACCTCGCCAAGCACCCAACGCATGGCGTCGGAGATATTCGATTTTCCGCTTCCGTTGGGTCCGACGATGACCGTCGTTCCTCCCTCAAAGGTCAGCTTGGTCTTGTCGGGAAAGGACTTAAAGCCCTGCAATTCCAAGGATTTCAGATACACGGTAGTTCTCCCTTCATATCAAACTCAATTCAAATTCCGTCGGGTCGATGATATATAATATAATAAGTATACTATAATATTATATTATAACCGATTTCTTGGATTTTTTCAAGCACTTTCCGTCAACTTTCGCGCGCAGAGACAAGTTTTTTTGCAAATTTTCTCAACTTTTACGAAAATTTCTTGACAGAGACAAAAAAGTGTGGTATAATAACCACCAATGGGATGTCGCCAAGCGGTAAGGCACCAGACTTTGACTCTGGCACTCGTCGGTTCAAATCCGGCCATCCCAGCCAACACAAAAGGCACCCGCAGGGGTGCCTTTTGTGTTGGCTGAACGATGTGTTCCGCTTGCGCGGAACGTGAAGTGCCCTTCGTGCGTGATGTTTGCTTCGCAAGTGATGTGCGCTTCGCGCGTGAGGATGCGGAACACATCACATCACTTTGAGTCGCAGACATCAATACATCCCTATGGCGAAGCCATAACATCACTGCGGCGTAGCCGCAACTTCACTTCAGCAATCGCCAAAGGCGATGCTTCATCAAATCAAAACCGCAACCCATCAAGACAACCATTGGTTAACAAAATCGATCAACCCTCTCTTTACATTTTACCAAACATATGATATACTAACATTAGTTCCGGAACAAGTAATATTTAGGAGAATTTGTTACTATGTCAAATCTGAAAATCGGCACAAAAATCAAAGAAAAAAGAAGAGAGCGCGATCTGACGCAGGAAGAGCTTGCCGCGATGCTTGGCGTAACCAAAGCCGCCGTCAGTAAGTGGGAAACGGGTGAAAGTTATCCCGATATCACCACACTGCCGCAAATTGCTCAATTATTTCATATCACAATGGACGAACTTTTCGATTATACGTCAGAATACAAGCCCTTAAAAATTGTCAACGAATATCACTTTGGATTATCGCTTGACGACGTAGATAAGCAAATTTTAGATTATGGAGTTGCCAAGGAATGCGAAATCTATAAAACTGAAACCACCTGGGAAGTACGCATCCATTTCGTATCCACCGAAGAAAAAATACCGTATATCATCCAAAAACACATCAAACCGGGTGTTCTTATCGACGGTTATAGTATAAGGTTTGCTGACGGCAAGGTGATTGACGACGACCTTCCGAACAAGTATTACGTTTGCTGCCAAAAAGTTTGGGAGTATAAAAACACGGATCTCAAGTATTTACGCAACATGTTAAAAGAACAGATTGCGATGGGATTGATTGAAGAGGAGGATTTTTAAAACATAACACAACCCGACAGTTTTTCTCTCAAAATGCGTGATTGACTTTCTCTTTTTCTTGCTGTATAATGAAGACGTCGACAAAACAATTCCTTGCAAGGCAATACCGAAAAGGAGAAATCTATGAAACTGACTATTGGTGAAAATATCCGAAACTTCCGCAAGAAAAACAATCTGACGCAAGAAGAGCTTGCCGATCGCTTGGGCGTGACCTATCAATCGGTCAGCCGTTGGGAAAACGGCGCAACCTACCCCGACCTTGAGCTCTTGCCCGCCATTTCCGAATTGCTTTCCGTCACGGTCGACGAACTTCTCGGAATGCCGCAGATCGAGAAAGAAAAGCGCGCCATTGAAACTTTTGACGAGCTTCGCCGCGAGTGTATGAAGCGCGATTACGACGCAGAAAAAATCGTCACGCTTCTTCGCGATATCCGCAGAAATTATCTTGACAGCGACTCCGCATGGCGTCCGTGGAGTTAAGGAAACGACCGCGCCTTCCGCGATCCGAAAATCCTGCCTGAGGTTCGTTTGTTGGCGGAAGCTTATCTGAAACGCCATCCCATGCATCCCCACACAATTCAAACGATGGCATGGATCGAAGAAGAAGATCATTTAGAAGATTTTCTTAACAAACACACCACACCTTTTGACTGCTCCGCACGCGCGTTGCTCTTTGATCGCTATATGAGACGCAAAGACGTTGAGCGATTTGAACAAGAACGCAGGTATCAATTGTTTCATACCTTAGACAATCTTCTTTCTCCGAGTTACTTACGAAAATGGGGAGAGAATAAAGATGCCGCGGATGAATTTATAGAAGCTGCACTTTCACTGATCCGCAGAGACGCTTTGGACGATCGTCCCGATATGTGGGTCGAGCACAGACTGGATCTTGGACTGAAATCTGCTATACGATCGATTGCCATGGAACACCTTGATGAAGGCATCGTAAAAATTGAGTCGGTCGTAAAATTATTGGAAGAGGTCATGATGATTACAGATGAGGTACTTTTACCTACCTCTTGCCGTTTTCTGGAAGGAATGGAATGGAAAGCCAAGGAAACGTGGTCTGCTCCCGACAATAATCCTGACTGCCCGAAGGAGCGTTTGATCTTTATTTATACAGAAATAAGCGGACTATGTACTTGCTATTGTATTTATCCAAGCGACTATCTGAAAAAGCTTCAAGGCAAAGACTTTGAGACACTCCGCTCGCATCCCGAATTTGAAACGCTGTGCCGACGTGTCGAAGCTCTGATTGTTACAAGAGAAAAAAACACTTAAATTTCCAAAAGCCGAAGACGTCTGTCT
Organism: Clostridia bacterium; assembly: GCA_017411935.1. Lineage (GTDB taxonomy): Bacteria > Bacillota > Clostridia > Oscillospirales > CAG-272 > HGM12713. The sequence continues at coordinate 10,674 of JAFQPC010000080.1, forward strand.
TCGGCTTTTTTATTGACTTTCCTTTCACTTTATGCTATACTGAAAATAACATTTCAATCACCATAGAAGAATAGAAGATATGGATGCAGAATCCATGGTCGCTATATTTGGCAATCATTTTGAAATTTATGATATCATTATAAAAAACGATCTTAGAGGTAAAATATGGTATACAAAAATGGAATAAAAGAATATTCTCTTACCACCGTACTATTCGGTGTTCCCATGGGCATTGTTTATGGAATATTAACAGCAAGCTTTTTGGTTGGACTTGTTTCGGGGATCCTCAGCGGTTCGCTTTTTTCGCTTTTGCTCTTTCTGTTTGTTAAACTTCAAGAGAAAAAATTTTCAAAAAAGCGGATAGAAATTGCACGAGAAAGAAAAATCATTTGTGACGGGGCAGCAACCATTAACGGCAATGGCGGATGGATGTTTCTGACCGAAAAAGGAATTGAATTTTATCCTCACAAAATCAATTTTTCAACAAAAGAAATCATACTGCCAATCAATATGATCGCAGGGGCAAACACACATAGAAATCAGATCGTTATACGTATAATTGATAACTCAACTATTGCCGTATTGGTTTCTCACAATAAGGAATGGAAAAAGCAAATCGAAGCAACAATCGCGAATCTTCCACCACAGTAACTATATAAAACTACGAATATCACCAAAGGAGTTCTCTACTGATGAAAACCAAACTCTCTCCGCGTTTTTGGGTGGTACTGACGCTCTTCAGTCTGGTCGGACAAATTGCGTGGGTGGTCGAAAATATGTACCTGAACGTCTTTATTTACAAGATGTTCCGCGCCAGCGCCGCCGACATCTCCGCCATGGTTGCCGCGTCTGCCGTTGCCGCGACGCTCACCACCGTCTTTCTCGGCGCTCTCTCCGACAAGCTCGGTCGTCGCAAGCTCTTTATTTCGGGCGGCTATCTTCTGTGGGGCGTCTCGATCCTCGCCTTTTGTCTGCTTCGTCTCGATCTGATCGCTTCGATCGTTCCCGCGACGGTCTCCGCCGCCTCGGTGGGCGTGACGCTCGTGATCGTGCTCGACTGCGTGATGACCTTCTTCGGCTCGACCGCCAACGACGCCGCCTTCAACGCGTGGCTGACCGACAGCACCGACGAAACGAACCGCGGCGCTGCCGAGGGCATTAACGCGATGATGCCTCTCGTGGCGATCCTTGCGGTCTTCGGCGGATTTATGGCGTTTGACCTCAATTCTCCCAAGAGCTGGACGGTCATCTTTGCCGTCATCGGTGCGGTCGTTCTTCTCTTCGGTGCACTCGGCTTATTCCTCATCAAGGAGCCCGACATCACCCCCTCGAAAGACCCCTATTTGCGCACCGTCCTTCACGGATTTCGTCCCTCGTCGGTGAAGAAAAATCCCTCTCTCTATCTTTCGCTTTTGCTCTTTATTCTCTTTAATATTTCGATTCAGATCTTTATGCCCTACCTCATTCTTTACTATGAGGTCTCGCTCGGAATGACGAATTACGTTCTTGTGATGGCTCCCGCGATCATTCTCGCCTCGGTCGTCACGGCGTTCTGGGGCAAGGTTTACGATCGCCGCGGATTTTCGACCTCGGTATGGTGGTCGCTCGCGTGGCTTGCCGCGGGATACCTGCTTCTTTGGTTCTTCCGCGCGACGGCGCTCGTCTTTGTCGGCTCCTTACTTATGATGTGCGGTTATCTTTCGGGTATGGCGGTCTTTGGCGCGCGCATTCGTGACCTCACGCCGCAAGGTCAGGCAGGACGCTTTCAGGGAGTGCGCATTTTCTCGCAGGTGCTCGTTCCCGGTCTTGTCGGTCCATGGATCGGCAAAACGGTCCTCGCAAACGCTGACGTGATCGTCAACAACGACGGCACGGAATCCTTTGTCCCCAACACGAACATTTTCGTTGCCGCTTTGATCGTTGCAATTCTCTTGTGCGTCGTTCTTGTTTGCACCATGAAAAAGAAAAAGCGCTCTTAAACGAATACCACCAAACCTTGTAGGGACAGGCGTCCTCGACAGTCCAGTACAAAA
>JAFQPC010000081.1 GCA_017411935.1 Clostridia bacterium
CAACGACAGTTCCCCCGAGGTCAACCACTATGTTGAGCTCGTCCTCGGTCTGCTCGGTGGTGTGTCTTACCTTGAATACCCTCTCAAAGAGCGGCGAGCCCTGAACGACGTAGCCGTTATGAGTGGATATAATAGAATAACCCTCTTCCTTGAGTATGCCGATATCCTTTACTATTATCTGTCTTGATACCTTGAACATTTCGGAAAGTGCACTTCCCGACACTGCTTCTTTTTTGGACAAAAGATACGCCGCGAGCTCTTTTCTTCTTTGTTCCTGTGCGTTCATTTTGCGCCCACCGTTAAATTGCATGAAGATTTTTCAGCGAAAGGTCGAGTATGGGCGAGGAGTGAGTGAGCGCGCCGCTTGAAATGTAATCCACTCCGATATCGGTAAGCCTTGCGATATTTTCAGCCGTAACGTTGCCGCTGCATTCCGTTTCTGCTTTGCCGCGGCAAAGCTTTACCGCCTCCTTCATATCCTCCACGCTCATATTGTCAAGCATAATAATGTCAGCGCCTGCTTCAAGGGCTTCTCTGAGCATATCAAGGTTCTCGACCTCGATCTCGATCTTGCGAACGAAGGGGGCGTATTCCTTTGCCATTCTGATCGCTTCTTTCACGCCGCCCGCCGCGCCGATGTGGTTATCCTTGAGAAGAATACCGTCGCTGAGGTTGTATCTGTGGTTGTAGCCTCCACCCACCTTGACCGAGTATTTCTCGAAAATACGCATATTGGGGGTCGTTTTTCTGGTATCGAGAAGTTTGGTCTTGCTACCTTTCAGAAGATCTGCGATCTCTCTGGTGTAGGTCGCAATTCCGCTCATTCTTTGTAAGTAGTTGAGCGCCGTTCTCTCACCCGAGAGAAGGACACGAATGTCGCCTCGAACAAGACCGATCTTTTCGCCTTTTTTGACGGTGTCGCCGTCCTTGCAATAGAAAATAACTTCGGTCGTCTCGTCAAGGAGCTCGAATACTCTCTTGAACACCTCAAGACCCGCGATCACGCCGTCCTGCTTGCAGATGAGGTCCACCTCACCCGCTTGATAACGAGGCATGACCGAATTGGTGGTAATGTCCTCGCTTGTGATATCTTCACGTAGAGCCTGCAAGATCAACTCGTCCGCGGTCATTTTCATCGTGATATTATTCATGGCTCATTCTCTCCTTTTCGATTGCCGCAAGAACGGCTTCTTTATATTCTTCTTGATAGTTTTTGTATTTTGATTCGTCAACGGTGATCTCCACGTCGGTCGTCAGCGCCGTGTAGCTCTCCATCATATGATGTGCCGCGCGCTTGGCAAACACAAGGCTTTCCAGCAGGGAATTGCTTGCCAGTCGGTTTCTGCCGTGAACTCCGTTGCAAGCCGTCTCTCCTGCTGCGTACAAACGCTCCATCGAGGTCTTGCTGTATCTGTCAACGTCGATACCGCCCATAAAATAGTGCTGGGAAGGAACGACGGGGATCGGTTCTTTCGTTGCATCGTAGCCTTCTTCGAGACACCGCTGATAGATGTTCGGGAAATGGGTCTTGATCTCTTCCTCGGGAATGGGAGCCATCGAGAGCCACACGTGCTTGCTTCCTTCTTTTTTCATTTCCGCAAAGATGGCGTTGGCTACCACGTCACGGGGCAGAAGCTCATTGACGAAGCGCTCTCCTTTGGAATTGAGCAGGATCGCCCCCTCGCCGCGCACCGATTCGGAAATAAGGAACTCTCTGCTTCCTTCCTTTTCGGTATAGAGCGTGGTGGGGTGGATCTGTATGTAGTCGATGTGTTGAAGCTTGATGTCGTATTTGAGCGCGAGAGCAATGGCGTCACCCGTCAGGTGCTTGTAGTTGGTGGAATGCTCGAAGATACCGCCGATACCACCCGTGGCAAGTACAGTATAATCCGCTTGGATTGCGGAATATTCACCGTTTTCATCGTGCCCGATGATTCCGTGGCATTCGTTGCCGTCGCAAATGAGGTCGACCATCGTGTAGTTTTCGATGATCGTAATATTCTCTCTGTTTCTTGCCGTTTCGAGCAGGTGAGAGGTGATCTCCTTGCCCGTTTCGTCCTCGTGGAACAGAATCCGCTGGTGGGAATGAGCGCCCTCACGGGTGTAAACAAATTCCTCTCCGTTTTTCTCAAAGCGAACGCCAAAGGATACGAGATCCGAGATGACCTCCTGTGAGGAGTGGATCATGATATGTACGGAATCGGGGTTGTTCTCATAGTGTCCCGCCTTCATTGTATCCTCGTAAAAGGAATCGTAATCGTCCTCGTCACGCAGAACGCAGATGCCGCCTTGCGCGAGGAACGAGTCGCTTCTGCGAGCTTTATTCTTCGTTACTATTATGATACTTTTTTCTTTCGGCAAATTCAAGGCACAATACAGTCCTGCCACGCCGCTGCCGACAATTAAAATATCTGTTTTCATTTTCTCACCTTCCTAATTCGAGCATTCGGTCCAGCGGTTTCCATGCCTTCTTGGCAACCGTTTCGTCCACAAACACCTCTCGGTCTTCCTTTTCCAGAACGGAAAGGATATTTTCCAGCGTGTTGAGCTTCATATCCGCGCAACAGGGGCGAGGATTTGGATAGAAAAATTTCTTGCACGGGTTGTCCGTGACCAGCTGATAGTCAACACCGTCCTCGGTACAAATGATAAACTCATCAAGCGGACTGCTTGCTACGTAATCGATCAGCTCTGCCGTGCTTCCGATGAAATCGGAGAGCTCAAGCAGCTCGGGTTCACACTCGGGGTGAATGAGGATCGGCGCGTTCGGATGCTGTTCCTTTTGTTCAAGAAGTTGCTCCTTCGTGATGGTTGCGTGGATCGGGCAACAGCCGTCGTTGATGATAATATTCTTTTCGGGAACCTGTGACGCTACGTATCTGCCGAGATTTCGGTCGGGAATAAAAAAGATGTTTTTATTCGGCAATGCCTTGACGATCTTTATGGCATTGGAAGACGTAACGCAAACGTCACTCTGGCATTTTAGCTCCGCTGTGGAGTTGATGTAGCAAACGACCGCGAGATCCTCATATTTTTTTCGCATTTCTTCGATCTTTCCTTTTGCGACCATATGAGCCATCGCGCAATCTGCTCGGAGATCGGGCATCAGAACTTTTTTGTCGGGATTCAGGATCTTTGCGCTCTCTCCCATAAAGGAAACACCGCAGAATACGATCATATCCGCCGCGCTTTTTTTAGCGATCTTGGCAAGATAAAAGGAGTCGCCAACATAGTCCGCAACCTCCTGCGCTTCGGCAGGGGCATAATAGTGCGCAAGGATCACCGCATTTTTTTCTTTTTTCAAGGTGAATATTTGCTCTTTCAAGTGAGTTTTCATGTTTTACCTCGTAGATGTAACAGTTAACTTTGATATTATATCACAAATTTTGTCAGGTGTCAAGTTCACTGTAAAGTTTTTTGCGTTGAATATTATTTTGCCACGGGGATTTGCAAAAAACAAAGAGCAGGGCAACGCCTTGCTCTTTGTTTTTTCTTTATTTCCTCAATGCTTTTTCTTGATTACAAATCGGAAGATCAAGAATCCGCCAAGTCCGACGACTGCCACGGAAGCAATGACAATGCCCGCGATAACACCGCCCGAGAGTCCTTCCCTCGGAAGCTCTGCGCCGCATTCATCACAGATGGCATTTTCATCGGCATCAATGTGATCGACGGTGGCGATCGGTTCGGTATAGGAATGGCTGCTGTCGTGCTGACAGGTAAAGGTCTTTGTGCCGGTGGAAGTGCAGGTGGGCTCGGTCGTGACCTCCCCCTCGTTCCAACGGTGTCCGAGCGCTTCGCCCTCGCTCTCGCCGCAATATTGACAAATCTTCGCGGTCGTGCAGGTGGCGGGGTGGAAGATGTGATCGTTCATCAAAACGGCGTCGATCGATACCGTGACGTCCTCGGTCAGCGCAATTTCCGCTCCGTTCTCAAGCAAAAGAAGGTCGTCCTTGGAGAAGGTATGCGTTTGTGCTCCGTCGGGGGTGAAGGTGAAGTGAGCCATCTCTCCGCTGTCTCGGAAGATACAGTTTTTCAGATAGACGGTCACGTTTCCGTTGCGATATTTCGTGACTCCGTCGGTCGCAAGTGCGTACTCCTCGGGATCTTCCCAATTCGGTGCGGTGTAACCCAATCGTTCGAACGAATTTTCAGTGGCAGAGAGGCGATTGATCATAAGAAATCTTGTAACGGTCTCTCCCTCGGAATTCATTTGATCATAACGCAATTTCACCGAGTCGGTGACAGTCACCAATACTGCCGGATAACCGTTTCCTTGAATCGTCACCGCGGACTCCGGTCCTTCTTCCACCGAAACGCGGATCCCCCCATACGATGGATCTTTCAAATGAATGGTGGTTTCGGTTGGGGTATCCTCTCGCGTTACGTTGACGAGAATGTTGTCATCGGAAGTCACGACGTATTCATAGGTCTTTTCGGAGCCGTAATGATCGGCAATGTCGATGGAATAGGTCCCATTGTCATACTTGTTGGTTCGGATCTCGTTGCTCAGCGTGGAATAGAAGCTTAATTTGAGCATTGCTCCCTCTTCCGTCATGTTTGTCGAAGCGATTTGATAGGGGACGTAGCGAAGGGAAAAGCTATCGCAAATCTCGTATTCGTTTTCCACCTCGTCCATAAAATTGATGGTATATTGCATCTCTGTGATGGTTCCCTCGGGATGCTCCTCATCGGCGCGCGGGGATGCGTATTGAAAGATCAAGCGATCGTCTTTGAGCTGTGCGCCGATGTAGCCAACGGTGTTTTTTGCACCAAAGGAGAGAATTCCGTCGGTAGTGGTTGCCACCCTGCCGTGGAAAAGGCTCAATACGATCTCGTCCTGCAAAAATCCGCCCGAGAGGGTGATCGTGGCGGTGTCGAGGCGGATCACATCCGAGTTTTTGATCTCAAAAAATACGGAAGTGAAGGACCCGTCGGGACTGATTTGGGAATTGAGTGTGCCAATACTCACATCATTGCGCTCGAATTTTCCGCAATGACGGCAGATCGCCGAGCCGTCGTGCGCGGTGGCGGTGAATTCGTGTACGTGCGCTTCCATCTCTGCTGCCTCTGCTGCGCTTCCTGTTGTCGAGAACGCGCTGAGCGTTGTGATGAGTGCGATCATCATGAGCAAACTTACTGTTTTGAGGCTCTGTCTTGCTTTCATTTTATTTCCTCCCAATCGGTGAATTTTCGTCAGGTCTTGCTTTCAAGATAGCTCAGCATATTGTCGATGACCTGCTGTGCTAACGTTTCGAAGTCGAACTGCGATACGAATTGAATGGCTTCCTCGATCTTTTCTCTCGGAATTTCATAGAGCAAAAAGGTATTTTCCAAAAATGCCTTGACCTTTCTGTCCATGGTAAAATAGATCCCGCAGGGGCGCGTCATATAGTTTCGCATAATGCCCGCCGAGGCGAGCTCTTTTTCGTAGAACTCTCCCTGCGTGAAATCGGGATAGCGCTCCTTGAAAATCTCGGATAATTTCAGGGTGATCTTTTGATAGATAATATCCGAGGACGCCTGCTGTGAATAGGCAAGGGAATACAGCTCGCGGATGTGCTCGCTCGACTCTGCCATGTAAAGCTGAAGCGTGGTTTCGGTGGCGTAGAAAAGGATCTTGTCGTCGGTCTTGCCTGTGAGAAGCTTCTCGGTAAAATCAAACTGTCCGTCAAGGACAAAGCCCACAAGCTCGGAGAGAATCTTCTCCTTGCTTCGGAAGACAAAGGTCAGCGAGCCGTAATTGACGCCCGAGGTGGCGGAAAGCTCCCGCAGGGTCGTCTCGGTGTAGCCCTTTTCCAGAAAGAGCTTTGCCGCCGCGTGAAGCACCTTGGATTTGGCTTGCTCCGATCGGTAGTGTAGCGATTTTTCTTCTGTACTTATCATATGTTACACCTCGATAAAAATAAAACTATATCGTGATATAGTTTTTGTTTTTAATATTATATCATATCCTTGTAAAAAACACAATACGTTTTTTGAAAAAAATGGGAAAATTTTTCATGACGAAAAGCAGAACTCAAAAAGAATATAGTAAAATTAAGGAAGAATTCCGTAAAATAATATTGACTTTTTTATCACAAAGTGCTACAATTAAAGTGCAAATCTATCGGATTGCAAATTCTGTCAATAAAACCGAAAGGAATGAATGAATATGGCAACACCAATTATTATGCCTCGCCAGGGTCAGAGCGTTGAGTCCTGTATCATTACGGCGTGGAACAAAAAGGTCGGCGACACGGTAGAGAAGGGCGAGATCCTGTTCTCCTACGAGACCGACAAGTCTTCCTTTGACGAGCCCGCTCCCGAGAGCGGTAAGCTCATTGCGATCTTCCACGAGGAAGGCGACGACGTTCCTTGTCTCGAAAACGTTTGCGTGATCGGTCAGGACGGTGAGGATTTTGCACAGTTTGCTCCCGCGGCTGAGGATGCTCCCGCAGCTCCCGCGGCTGAGGCGGCTCCCGTAGCAGCTCCCGTGGCTGAAGCACCTGCCGCAGAGGCAGTCGCAACGGGCGACGTCAGCGGAGCGATCTCTCCCAGAGCACGCGCGCTTGCCGCAAAGACGGGCGCAGATCTTCTCAAGGCAACTCCCACGGGTCCCAACGGACGCATCATCGAACGTGACGTACAGTCGCTCGTTGACCGCGGACTGACCGTTTCGGGCGCGGCTTCGGCAGGATATACGACGGCAGTCGAGGGAAGCGGCATCAATGGAAAGGTCGTTCTGAACGATCTGAACGCTCCCGCAGCCGCAGCTCCCGCACCCGCGGCAGCACCTGCGGTTTCCGAGTACGAGGACGTCAAGCTGACGAACATCCGCAAGATCATTGCCAAGGCAATGGTAGAGTCGCTGTCCTCGATGGCACAGCTCACCTTTACCTCGTCCTTCGACGCAACCAAGCTTCTTGCGTACAGAAAGTCGCTCAAGGGCGCGGCTGAAAAGCTCGGTCTTGCCAACATCACTCTCAACGATATGATCCTCTTTGCCGTTTCGCGTGTCATTCTGAAGTACAGAAACGCAAACGCGCATATGTTGGGTGACACGATGCGTTACTTCAACACCGTCAACCTCGGTATCGCGGTTGACACCGAGCGCGGACTGATGGTTCCCACCGTCTTCCACGCAGAGAAGATGACGCTCAACGAGCTCTCCAAGGAAGCAAAGACCGTCATTACGGCGGCACAGAGCGGAACGATCAATCCCGACCTGCTCAAGGGCGCGAACTTCACGGTTTCGAACCTCGGCTCGCTTGGCATTGAATCCTTTACGCCGATCGTCAATCCTCCTCAGACCTGTATTCTCGGCGTTGACTGCGTCATGA
>JAFQPC010000082.1 GCA_017411935.1 Clostridia bacterium
ACGAAATCACCGTCAGAGCGATCTGCCAAACACTCTCGCGCACGATCAGCTTACGAAGTCCGACGTAGTAACGCTCAAATACGCTGTTATAGCGTTCGGTAAAGGTGTCGGCAAGTCCGAACATTCGGATCTCCTTCGCCATATCCTTGTTCACCATCAGATCGGAATAATAGGTCATCTGACGGCGATCCTTGGAACGGCGGCGGATATAGAGGAATGTCTTATGCTTATACGTGAAATTGACGATTGCCGTCGGCACAGAGATAAGGATCATCAAGGGAGCCATCCACCACATTCCGGGGGCGACTGCCAAAATCACGATATAGCTGACGATACTGATGATCTTACTGATCGCGTCAAAGGTCGAGGAAATGACCGAGATCGGACGCATTCCCGCCTCACGGTTGGCATTCTCGAGTTTTTCGTAAAACTCGGGACGGTCAAAGGACGCAAGATCGAGCTCCTTTGCCTTTTCCATGATCTGCACACGCACGTGTCTGACGACCTTCTCGCCCGCAATTCGCGTAACGGCGGTATTCAGACGCGTCACCACCTGATTGAGGATCTTATAAACAAAATAGAAGATCAGCAGGAACATCACCATCGAGCCCCAGAAGACCGCCGCATACGAGCCCCCACTCAATTGAGCCGCTGCCCGTGCGGTAACGATTCCCTGTAGCTCGTTGAGGATCTCACGCGAGAGAAGCGAACCGACGATCGGCAAAATTCCCGTCAGAAGCGAGACAAGGATCATCGCCAAAAGAATCCAGTGTCCCGTTTTCCAGACCATCGAAAAGATATAGCCGAGACGTGAGAAAAAGCCGCCGATCACCTCGCGAAGGTAGCGAGGAAGATCTTTGATCCCCTGCAGAGGCTTCGGTCGGTTTTTATACGGATCCTTCCCCACAGGGGGCGGACCGAAGAAGCCGGGACCCATTTATGCCATCTGCTCGGACAGAGGCTTTCCGCCGAGGATATGGAAGTGAAGATGCTTTACGCTCTGGCAAGCGTCCTCGCCGCAGTTGGTGATCACACGGTAGCCGTTGGTAACGCCTGCCTTGACGGCGATCTTCGGGATCATCTCAAAAATATGCGCCACGATAGCACTGTTCTCGGGCGAGACCTCGTCGGCAGACGCGATGTGCGTCTTGGGAATCACGAGCACGTGCACGGGTGCTTGGGGATTGATGTCATAAAAAGCAAAGCAAAGCTCGTCCTCATACACCTTGTTTGAGGGGATCTCTCCCGCTACGATCTTACAAAAAATGCAATCCATCTTGATTTTTCCTCCATTTTATGCTACAATAAATTTTACTATAATATATAATGATATCATAAAATCCACAAAAAGTCAAGGAGGACGTATGATTTTTCCATTTTCCGAGCCCATGGGCGACCTTTGGCAATATTTAGCGAGCACCGAAAAGACGGTCGTGATGTACGGAATGGGTAACGGCGCGGATAAGATCCTTGCCGTGTGCGAAAAATTCGGCATTGAAGTTGCCGATTTCTTTGCTTCGGACGGCTTTGTGCGCGGTCATTCCTTTCACGGAAAGCGCGTGCTCTCTTATACCGAGGTCAAGGAAAAATACGGCGCGGAAAATCTGATCGTTCTTCTTTCCTTTGCCTCCTCTCTGCCCGACGTTCTTGCCCTCTTTGACCGTGTGGCAAGCGAATGCGAGCTTTATGCGCCCGACGTTCCCGTCTGCGGAGAAAACCTCTTTGATCTTGCGTTTTACCGAGCACACCGAGAGGAGCTTTCCGCAGTCTATTCTCTGCTCGCCGATGAGGAATCCCGCCGCATTTTTGAGTGTGTGCTCCGCTACAAGCTGAGTGGAAGCATTTCCGAGCTTCGCGCGGTAGAGAGCACCAAAGACGAAACCTATACTCTCCTGACGGCACAAAATATCCGCACCGCCGCCGATCTCGGCGCGTACAACGGTGACACCGTGCGCGAGCTGAAGAACTATGCCCCCGAGCTTTCCGAGGTGTGGGCATTCGAGCCCGACCGACGGAGCTTCCGCAAGCTCTCGGAGTTTGCCGAGACCGTCGAGTCACCCAAAATCCACACGATCCACGCTGCTGCTTGGTCGGAAGATACGACCCTCTCCTTTGCCGACACGGGCAACCGAAACGCAGGTGCTTTTGCGCTCGGAAAACAGATCGAGGTGGAAGCAAAAAGCCTTGACGGCGTGCTCGGCGGTACTCGCGTCGACTATATCAAATACGACGTTGAGGGCGCGGAACGCGAAGCCATTCTCGGCTCGGAAGAAACGATTCGCAAGCATCACCCTCGCCTGCTCGTCTCGATCTATCACCGCAGCGAAGACCTCTTCGCTCTTCCCCTGCTCTTTCACGAAAAGTTCCCCGAGTATCGGCTCTATTTGCGCCGAACTCCGTACGTTCCCGCGTGGGATCTGAATTTAATTTGCCTGTAAAAGTACCTTGACTTTCACGAAAAAATGTGCTATACTGAAATTACCATAAATTATCATCAACAAAGGAGACTATGATGAAAAAATACCTTTCGATTCTTCTTGTGCTTCTGATGCTCTGCTCGGTCTTTCTGACCGCGTGTGACATGAAGATACGGCAAGCACCACAAGCTCGACCCAAAGCTCGGATAATTCTTCGAACGGCGGCAGCAACAACGGCGGCGGAAACGGCGACGGCGGCAAAAAAGATCCCGAAATTCCTTCGAAACCGCCCGTAGGCTATACCTTCTTTACGATCAACGATCTTCGCTTTGCCTATCCCCAGAACTGGACCGTAGGCACGGATGACGACGGTGAGACCGAAATCAGCGGCGATGGCAACAATATGCAGATTTCTTACGATCAAGGCGCGGCGGTCTTCCAGAATATTACGGCAGAGGAATATTATTCCATCCTCGCTCCGATAATCGAAGCTGAGGGAATTACCGTTTCAAACGTCACTGCCGAGAAACGGGAGAACTCGCTTGGCTTAGAGATCAACGTCATCATCGCAGACCTTAGCTACCAAGGCATTTCGATGAAGCAAGTCACCTATGCCACCACGTTGAACAACAACGCGTACGCGATCATTCTTACACTTCTTGAGGAAAACGCCGACTTGGAAGAAAAGATCTTCGATTCGATGGTCAACCTCAATCCCACGGAAGACGAGGGTAATACCCCCCCTGACCCCAACGCTCCCGCAGGATACAAAACCTTTACGAACTACAATCTCCGCTTCGCTTATCCCGACACTTGGACGACGAGCGCCGTTGCAAACACCAGAGGCGCAACCTTTGAGGGTGGGCTCTACCGTCTGGATCTCACAAGCGGCGATCTCACCACGATGTTCTCGAGCTTGACGACCGAGTCCTTCCGCGAGAATATGGTCCCCGGTTTGGAAGAGCAGCTCGAGGGAACGATCGCTGACGAATACGTAGAACAGGTACGAAACGAAAACGGTCTGACCGTCACTCTCGTTTCTTTCTCGATCACCGATGCGGATATGTCGGGCTGGATGATCTGGTACTGTGTTGATATCGACCAGTCGACGCACTGCCTGATGCTGACGACCGTCACTGAAAACGAAGAACTGATTATGACGATCTTCAATTCGCTCACGGCAGTGGACGGTCCGAATGTATCGACCGGTTCCGAATCCGATTCCGGAACCTCAACGAAACCGGGAGATACCTCTGACTCCGGAACGTCATCAAAACCCGAAGGAGCCGATCCCGGAACGTCGACGACTCCCTCGAATCCCTCGAATAATGAGCGAGAAATTTATGAAGAAGCGAAGCGCTTTTATACAAAGAAAGAATATGACAAAGCGTATGCTCTTTTCTCTCAGATTCCCGATTACCCCGGCGTTGACTCGTACCTCGACGAATTAGAGGAGCTGTTGAATTCGAACGATTCTTCGATCAAAACCGAGAAATAATCCAAACAACAAACAAAAACGGGATTGCAAATGCAATCCCGTTTATTGTTTTTCATTGAGTCGCAAAAGCTACAATTACTTGTACTTTCTCTTGCGAGCGGCTTCCGACTTCTTCTTGCGCTTCACGCTGGGCTTCTCATAGTGTTCTCTCTTGCGAAGCTCGGTGAGGACGCCGGAACGAGCCATTGCTCTCTTAAAGCGGCGAAGTGCGCTGTCCAAGGACTCGCCTTCTTTCACTCTAATTTCTGCCATTTTCTGTTTTCCCTCCCTCCGCTATTGCCAGAGACAATGAAATCGAATAATATTATACACGATTTTCTCTCACTTGTCAAGCCTTTTTTGAAAGTTTCAAAATTTTATTTTACCACGATGTTGACGATCTTATTGGGAACGACGATCTCCTTGACGACCGTCTTGCCCTCGATTGCCGACGCAACCTTTTCGTCTGCCTTTGCGATGGCGAGCACCTCGTCCTTGGGAAGGTCGACGGCGATCGAGATCTTTCCTCTGACCTTGCCGTTGATCTGTACGACGACCTCGACCTCATCGTCTGCCGTCTTTGCCTCATCGTAGGTGGGCCAAGGCTCGTATGCGATGGTGTTGTCGTGTCCGAGGATCTGCCAAAGCTCCTCGCCGATGTGCGGACAGATGCAGGAGAGCATCTTCACAAGTCCCTCGGCGTACGCCTTCGGGCACTTGCCTTCCTTATACATTGCGTTGACAAAGATCATCATCTGCGAGATCGCGGTATTGAATCCGAGCTGCTCAAAGTCAGCCGTGATCTTCTTGACGCTCTTATGGTAGACCTTATCGAGTGCGGGCACTTCTCCGTCCACGATGTTCGCAGGCTCGGTAATGAATGCCCAAACGCGGTTGAGGAACTTTCTCGCGCCCTCGACACCCTGATTGCTCCAAGGCTTCGAGACCTCGAGCGGTCCCATAAACATTTCGTAAAGACGGAGCGTATCAGCGCCGAAATCACGGACGACGTCACTCGGGTTGACCACGAACTCGGGGAATCTCTTACCCATCTTGATACCGTTCGAGCCGAGGATCATTCCCTGGTGAACGAGCTTCTTGAAGGGCTCCTTGGTAGGAGCAAGCCCCTTGTCGTAGAGATATCTGTTCCAGATTCTCGAATACATCAGGTGTCCGACCGCGTGCTCGGGTCCGCCGATATAGAGGTCAACGGGCATCCAGTGCTTGAGAAGCTCTGCATTCGCAAATTCCTTGTCGTTGTTGGGATCAATGTAGCGCAGGAAGTACCACGAAGATCCTGCCGAACCCGGCATCGTCGAAGTCTCGCGCTTGCCGCGGACTCCGTCCTTGTCGTATACCTTCCATTCGGTCGCGTTTTCGAGCGGAGCTTTTCCGCCCTCTCCCTTGTAATTTTCAAGCTCGGGAAGAACCAGCGGGAGCTCTGCGTCGTCGAGCACGTGGATCGAGCCGTCCTCACCGTGTACCACGGGTACGGGTTCGCCCCAATATCTCTGACGTGCAAAGATCCACTCGCGGAAGTGGTAGTTGACCGTTCTCTTGGCAACGCCCTTGGCTTCGAGCTTCGCCGTGATCGCTTCCT
>JAFQPC010000083.1 GCA_017411935.1 Clostridia bacterium
TGCGCTCGGATAAAAAAGGAAATAAGGGTACGACGGTTCGCAAGAACAATGCGTCGAAGAATCAAAAGAATTCGAAGAAGAAATAAAGGACGGGCGAGAGAATGAAAAACGGATATTCCATTGAGATCAAGCTCTCGGAGGATCTGCTTCGCAAGCTTCTTTACGTTTCGGAAGCGGAGCACCGTACACCGTCGGCACAGTTCAATTTTATGCTTCGCAATAATATTGCTTATTTTGAAAAGACCAAGGGAAGGATTCCCGAAGCAGCCCTTCGCGAGATCGATCTTTCGGCGTATCAATCGGAATCTTAGGAGGACGAAAAATGAAGAAAAGAGTATTGTGTTTGTTGTTGGCAACGTTGATGTGCGTGAGTGTTTTCTTCATATCGTGTGAAGAAAACGACGACGGTGATCAAGAGAAAAGTGTTATCAAGTCTTCCCAAACGGTTTTTGATGAAATGGCGAGTGTAAATCTTATGCAAGGAAAGAGGCTCGCTGCCGAGTATTTGAAAACCGAGGGATTGTCGATCCTTTTTACGAGCTTTGAGGGCGGTACATCCACCGAAGAAATGGGTGCGATCCTTGGGGAGCTCGAGCTTGGCGGAGATTTTACTGTAACTATGCCCTCGGATCAACAGACGGAGCCGCTGAACCTAAGCATTGATCTCAAGGATGGGTTGATCTACGGTGCCTCCAATTGGGGAGGAGAAATGTATGCTCTGCTTCGTGGCACGGAAGTGCTCGAATTTGACAAGGATGATAACGGAGAGTGGTATCTTGCGGGCTCCGAAATCATCGGCGCACCGAGCGACTCCGATATGGGGAAAATGACAGAACTCTTGGCAATGCTGGAAGGCTTCTCGTTTGGGGATATTACTCCCTATGATATCGTATATACCGCTGAAAAGGGAATCTTTGTGCTCAACAACGTCTTTTTGGCAGAAAAGCTGACTGTTAAGATGCTGGCAAGCGAAGGTCTTACGGTCAAGGATGTTGATGGAGAGACGCTCGCGAAAATGATTGCCGAATACAAAAATATGCTGGATTCTATGAACTTTGTTATCGGATTTGGGATGCTTGGATCCGAGCTATCGGCGGTGATATTCTCGATCGATGTCGATGCTGATACAATGCAAGAGTTAGAGATCGTTGAGCCCGGAGTCGATGCTCACGCCAAAATGTCGCTGGTGTATCGAGTGACCAATTACAGTAGTACCATCAAGGGGATGTCGCTCAACATTGATATGTATCAGGAAGATGAACTTGATATTGATCTTCGTTTCGATGTCGATCTGATTTATATAGTAGGTCAGCTTACGGGGATGAATCTGTCGATCGACATGGCAATGAACGGTATGGCGGTTGATTATGAATATATCGAGGACTGTGACGTTCTTGGCGATATGTGTTTTTCGACAGAGCTCTTTCTTGATTTTGATGCCGCAAGGGACGAGGATGTGATGGTATTCGATCTTTTCTATGAGCTCGATAACATTCGTACAAAGAATGGGGCTTCTGTGAATGCAGAAAAGTACGAGCAGTCGGTGAGCCTTTCTTGCAAGATGACGGTGAAATCCTCCTCCAAGTTGAACCTTACGGGCGTGGCAGAGTTGTCTGTTCCTGCGGTCGATTTGGCGTCGGATGCAGTATTTTTTGGCGCAGTGTTCTTGGATAGTGCACCGAATTTCCCTGCAGAGATTCCGCCGATCATTCAAGAATATATGAAATAAAAATTGAGGGAGTCTTTCGGACTCCCTCTGACTTTTGTTTTTTGTCTTGAAAAACGTTCTCGGATATGATACAATAAAATCAAAGAAAAAGAGAGGGGGATTGCTTTGAAAAGAACGCTTGGGATTTACGTGCATATTCCGTTTTGCGTGCAGAAATGCCGATACTGTGATTTCTGCTCTTTTGCGGGCGCGCGATCGGATCTGATGGAACGGTATGTCAGTGAGCTTTGTCGACGTATTTTGGGTGAACGAAGCGCCCTTTCGGAATTTTGCGTGGATACGGTCTATTTTGGTGGCGGCACGCCGACACTGTTGCCGATCGAGGCGTTTTCTCGAATTTTTGATGCGCTCAGGGCTTCTTGCAAGATGAGCGACGACTGCGAGATCACCTGCGAATGTAACCCTGCGACGGCGGATGAGGCGAAGTTCCGCGCGTTGCGTGCGCTTGGGATCAATCGACTCAGTATTGGATTGCAAAGCGTACACGATGGCGAGCTTCATACGCTCGGACGAATCCATACCTACGAAGATTTTCGAAAGACGTTCTCGGATGCCCGCACGGCGGGATTTGATAATATCAGCGTCGATCTGATGTATGCGCTTCCCGAGCAAACGCTCGCATCTTTTGAAGAAAGTCTTGTTCGTCTTGCGTCGCTCTCCCCCGAGCATATTTCGGTGTACGGACTGAAAATTGAGGAGGGGACGCCGTTTTGGGTGCAAAGAGATACCCTGCGTTTGCCCGATGAGGATACCGAGCTTTCGATGTATCTTGCGTGTAGCGAAATCCTTTCGCGCTACGGGTACGAAAAATACGAGATCAGTAATTTTTCGAAAAAAGGGCGCGAATCGAAACACAATCTTCGTTATTGGCACGGGGAAGAATATCTCGGCTTCGGTGTGGCGGCACACTCTTATTTTGAGGGGGAGCGTTTTGGGAATTCACGGGAGATGGAAGCCTTTCTTGCGGGAGAGGACATCGTAGAAGAACGCGTTCGTCTCAATGAGCAGGAGCTTCGCAATGAATATCTGATGCTTCGCCTGCGTCTTTCTAAGGGCGTTGACGAGCAAGAGCTCGTTACAACCTTTGGTGTTTCCTTCTCTGAACTTACGCCTTTTTTGGAATTGTGGCTTTCGCACGGCTTTTTAAAGAAAGAGGGAAGCAGACTTTCCTTTACCGATCGCGGATTTTTCGTTAGCAACGCAATTCTCGCCGAGCTTTTGGCATTTGATGAAAAAAACTGTTGACTTTTTACGTAGGATACGATAAAATATAAATAGAAAAACAAAACTCCGCCGAGTCGGCGGAGCAGAAATAAGGAGAGATATCGAATGGAAGACAAAATTTTTGACAATGATTATTTTACGCTGACCGATGAGGACGGCAATGAAATTGAATTTGAGCTGATCGGTCGTTGCGAGCGCAACGGAAAACAGTATTTCGCAATGATTCCCGTAGAGGACGAAGAGCCTGAGGGAGATATTTACGAATACGTCATTCTCAAGCTTGATACCGTGGATGGCGAGGAGATGCTCGTTACCGTGGATGACGACGAGGAGCTTGACGACATTGCCGATTATTTTGACGATCTTTTTTCTCAGGAAATTGATTACGATAACTAATTTTCGAAGATCGGCATATACTATTATCAAAGCAGAAAATTGCCTGCTTGGTGCGTGATATTCGAGTTTAAAAACCCACAATTAGAAAAAGGAGTCCGAAATAGAGTCGATCGTGGTTTGCAGGCCTCCCTTTTTCCTCCTCGATTGACTTGTCTCGACAGGGAAAAAGGACGTTGGAAGCAGTAAAGCAGGAGATAGGACGCCGCCTTGCACATGCAGGGTTTCTCTATTCTCGGATACACGGCCCGGTGGGATTTTAAAAGAAAAAAATAACGGCGGCAACCTCGCGTTGCCGCCGTTATTTTTCGTTTTAGTGATACTTGTTTGCTACCAAGATATAAAGAACGACCGTCAGAATGACGAATACAAAGGAAAGAACTGTCGTGATACGACTGAGGATCTTATCCTTGGTCTGGGTTTTTCCCTTCGAGAAGAAGTTATCGGTAGATCCGGCAATCGAACCAGAAAGACGCTTGTCTTTGCCCGACTGCAGCAATACGCAAGCAATCAGAATGACAGCAAGTACGATAATTACAATACCCAATGCAATTTCCATCTCAGAACACCTCCGAACATCATCAATTTAAGCCCCAATGGGCAGAAATAGTCATTAACATTAGTATTGTATCATAAATGAAAGGAAAAATCAAGAGTATTTTGAATATTTTTTTTGTTTTTTTGCTGTTTGAAACAAAAATTTGATCTCGGTATTAAACGACACCTCGGAATGCTCCTTGCAGCTTTTCGAGCGCTCCTTTTTCAATGCGGCTGACATAAGAGCGTGAGATCTTCAGGATCTGAGCGATCTCGCGTTGTGTCATTGGTGGTTTTCCTGAAAGTCCATAACGCAGAACAATGATCTGTCGTTCTCTCGGGGAAAGAAGTGAATTGACGTAGCGAAGCGCACGGTCGGAAGTGATCTTCCGTTCGATCTCGTTGGTCAGGCTTTCATCGCAGCTGATCACGTCGATGTAGGTCAGCGGATTTCCATCACGATCAACGTCGATCGTCTCGTTGAGCGAGACTTCGGCGGCAAGCTTCTTTTGTGAACGGAAGTGCATTAAGATCTCATTTTGAATACATCGTGCTGCGTAGGTTGCAAATTTAGCGCCGTTGGAGATCTGAAAGGTGTCGACCGCTTTCACAAGTCCAAGCGTTCCGATCGAAACGAGATCTTCCTGATTCTTGGCAGATGCGTAATATTTTCTCACGATATGCGAAACGAGGCGAAGATTGTGGAGAATTAATTTTTCTCTTGCTTTGCTATCTCCTTTTTTCATCAAAAGGAAATATTTTTTTTCGTCTTCCGAGGAAAGCGGGGGCGGAAAGGATTGCGGGGAATTGATACCGAGAATCAAATGAAAGAAGTTGGATAGCATCGAAAAAAGATCAAAAAACATGGTCAGATCTCCTGAGGATGCGCGAGCGTCGCTCCGTGGGAAGAATTTGAAGCGAGCGCATCCTTCCCGTAAAAATGTATGTGTCTCGGTTTGTCCGAAATGATTGACAGATAGGGATTTTTGTGATACAATAAAAAAGTAATAACAATGAAACTAACAGGGAGATATTACCTATGAA
>JAFQPC010000084.1 GCA_017411935.1 Clostridia bacterium
AACGCGCAGAAGTTCAATCAGACGCTTCGTGTCATGGAAGGTGAGGAAGTTACGCTGACAGTGGACGAAAAGCTCGTTGCCTGCATTTTCAGCGGACGTTCGTCGCATAAGATGAGTGCGCTCGTTGGCTCGGACTTTCCGAACATTCCCGACCTTGTCTCCGACCGTAGTTTCATTGTCGGTCAGGCAGTGGTAAAAAAGATGATGAATCAGGTTTCGTTTGCGATGGGCGTTAATGACCAGAGAAACGTTCTCAACGGTACTTTCTTTAAGATCACCGATGATTCGATCATGATTGTCGCTTGCGATAGCTTTAAGCTTGCCAAGTGCTCCAAGGTGACCGAGCTTGTCAATAAAAATACCAACGGTAATGAGCATCTCGAATATAAGTTTATCGTCCCTGTGAAGACAATGAACGAGCTTTCCCGTCTTCTTTCGGATGACGAGGATGCGGTGATGCAGATTTTCGTTACCAGAAAGCATATTGTCTTCCTCATCGGTGAGCTGACCTTCTTCTCGCGTCTGGTGGACGGTGAATATATTGATTATGACCGTATTATTATGTCTTCTCATAAGATTTCCGTGAAGCTGGACCGTCGCGAGCTGATCTCGGCGCTTGAGCGTGCTGCGCTCGTTACCGAGGAAAAGATCGCGGGTAGCGTTCGTTCGCACGTCAAGCTTGACGTGTCTCAGGATATTTTGAAGATCTCTGCCGTTTCTTCGGCAGGAAGTACCTATGACGAGCTCTTTATTGAGCATACGGGAGACGATCTGCTGATCGCGTTTAACAACCGTTATCTCATTGATAGCGTCAAAGCGTGCAGCGATGAAAAGATCGTTCTTTCGATGTCCTCTCCTTTGACGAGCATGAATATTCAGCCTTCCGTGGAAGAAGAAGGCGAGGAAGAGATCTTTATGCTTCTTCCCGTCAGAATGAAAGACTGAATAAAAGATGTACTGTAAAAAAATTTCGGTTCGGAATTTTCGTAATATTTCCGAAGCCGAAGTCACGTTTTCCGAGGGAGTGAATATTCTTTTGGGAGAAAACGCGCAAGGAAAGACCAATCTGCTCGAAGCGATCTTTTATCCTTCGGTAGGACGGAGCTTTCGCGGCGCGCATACGCCCGAAATGATCCGTTTTGGCGAAAGCTTTGCCGAAATTGATCTGAATTTTCGTGATGCAAAGCGCGATCATGAGATCAAGGTCAGAATGTTTCGCGATAAGCAAAGACAGATCGAAAAAAACGGAATAAAAATGGAAAAACTTTCGGATATTGTCGGAAGCTTTCGCGCTGTTCTCTTTTGTCCTGAGCATCTTTCGATGATCAAGGACGGTCCCTCGCAAAGACGAAGCTATATGGATATGGCGATCAGCCGAATGGCACCGATGTATATTCATTCGCTTCAAAAATACAATTATTTACTTCATCAAAGAAATGCGCTTCTTAAATCGGCATATGCTGACCGAAGCACCTTTGATGCGACGATCGAGCTCTGGAGTGAGCAGCTTGCGCAGGAAGCGGCATTTATTTCCGAGATGCGACTGAAATTTATTCGTCGCGTATCGGGTTACGTTGCCGAATGTTTTTCCGAAATGACGGGAGAGCGGGAGCGTCCGACCGTTGTTTTTGATGGTTCGTCGGGTCAGCCCGAGGAAGAATATCTTGACCGTGAAAAAACGAAAGAAAAATACTATGCGCTCTTGACCTCTTTCTACGACCGAGAAATCAGCGCAGGAGCAACGCTTTGGGGGATCCATAAGGATGATCTTGACATTCGTCTGAACGGCAAAAGCGCAAGAATTTACGGCTCTCAGGGGCAACAGAGATCCTTGGCGCTTGCCTTAAAGCTTGCCGAGGGTGAAATTTGCCGTGAGGAGTTCGGAGATTATCCCGTATTTCTTTTTGATGACGTACTCTCGGAGCTTGACGGAACGCGTCGGGAATATCTGCTTCATAAGATCAAGGATAAGCAGGTGATCCTGACGAGCTGTGAGCCAAGTCTGCTTTCTGAGATCTCGGACGTTCGTCGGATCATAGTCTCGGACGGAGTATATATGGCATCGGCGGAAAAATAAGGAGATATATGATGTTCTTGCACGTAGGCAACCATAAAAATATCAGGATACGGGACGTCGTCGGTATTTTTGATATGGATAATGCGACACTTTCTTCCGTTACGAGAAAATTTCTCAGTGAAAAGCAAAAGCAGTTGCTCGTTGAGATCGCGGCAGTCGAACTTCCGAAATCCTTTGTGTTATTTGAAGAAAACGGACTGTATAAGATCTGCTTTTCTCCTCTGTCTTCTTCAGCGCTCAAAGGAAGAATGAATGATTTTGAATTTGAAAGATAATTTTTTGAGAGATACTTTTTTGAAATTGGTAAAGGACGGTAAAAAGAATGGAAAATAACACGAACCAGGTGTATGACGAAAATCAAATACAGGTGTTGGAAGGTCTGGAAGCGGTCAGAAAGCGTCCGGGTATGTATATCGGAACGACTTCGATCCGCGGACTTCATCATCTGGTATATGAGATCGTGGACAACTCCATTGACGAGGCGCTTGCGGGCTACTGTGATAAAATTACGGTAACCATCAATCCCGACAACAGTGTGACGGTGGAAGATAACGGACGCGGTATTCCTGCGGCAATTCATCCGAAGCAGGGTATTCCTACGCCCGAGGTCGTTTATACGATCCTGCACGCAGGCGGAAAATTCGGCGGCGGCGGATATAAGATTGCCGGCGGTCTGCACGGCGTTGGTGCTTCGGTCGTCAACGCACTTTCCGAGTGGGTGGAGCTGGATAACTGTTATGATGGCAGACGTTATACCGAACGCTTTGAAAAGGGACGCGTAGCAAGACCTTTCCGCGACGAGGGAGAATATCCCGAGCGTCCGCACGGTGTTCGTGTGACCTTTAAGCCCGATCCTACCATTTTTGAAGAAACAGTATTTGAATATGAAATTCTTGCGAACCGTATGCGCGAGCAGGCGTTCCTCAACGGCGGTATCCGTATCGTTCTTCGCGATATCCGTCCCGAGGAGCCGATCGAGAATGAATATCACTTTGAGGGCGGTATCCGTACCTTTGTCAGCTATCTAAACGAGCACAAGGCGTGCGAGTTGGTTCACCCCGAAGTCATTTATATGAAGGGCGAAAAGGGCTCGAGCGTTGCCGAGATCGCCATTCAGTATAACGATACCTATAATGAAACCCTGATGACCTTCGCCAACAATATGAACACCATTGAAGGCGGTATGCATGAGACCGGTTTTAAGTCGGGTCTGACCAAAGTTCTTAACGATTATGCGAGAAAAGCGGGAATCCTCAAAGACAGTGACAAAAATCTGTCGGGCGAGGACGTTCGCGAAGGTCTTTGTGCCATTGTCAGCGTCAAACTCGAAAACGCACAGTTTGAAAGCCAGACCAAGGCAAAGCTCGGAAACTCCGAGATCCGTACGCTCGTGGAAAACACGATGACAGCAAAGCTCGCGGAATATTTTGAAGAAAATCCCTCGGTCGCACGTGCGATCCTCGACAAAGCTCTCGCGGCATCGCGTGCGAGAGAAGCCGCGAGAAAGGCAAGAGAACTGACGCGCCGTAAGGGATTGCTTGAGGGCTCTTCCCTGCCCGGCAAGCTCCGTGACTGCAACGAGCGAAACGCGGAATTTACCGAGCTGTATCTCGTCGAGGGAGACTCGGCAGGCGGTTCGGCGACACAGGGACGAAATTCGCGTTTTCAGGCAATTCTTCCGCTTCGCGGTAAGGTGCTCAACGTTGAAAAGAGCCGTCTTGACAAGGTTTATTCCAATCAGTCGCTCATTCCGATCATTCAGGCACTCGGCTGCGGTATCGGTGAGGATTTTGATATTACCAAGCTTCGTTACGGCAAGATCATTATTATGGCGGATGCCGACGTCGACGGCTCGCATATCCGAATCCTGCTTCTGACCTTCTTCTTCCGTCATATGAAACAACTCATTGACGACGGTCACGTTTATCTTGCGCAACCGCCTCTTTACCGCGTGTATAAGAGAACGGGCAAGTCAAAGGAATATTACGCATTCTCGGATGCCGAGAGAGATAAATACATTGCCGAGCTTGGCGGTACGAACGTCGAAGCCGACCGCTATAAAGGTCTTGGTGAGATGGATGCCGAGCAGCTTTGGGAAACGACGATGGACCCCGAAAAGCGTACGCTTCTGAAGGTGACGACCGAGGACGCGATCGCGTGCGACGAAATGTTCACTCTGCTGATGGGTGACAAGGTCGAGCCCCGTCGTGAATTTATCGAACAGAACGCAAAGTTTGCCGAAAACCTTGATATTTAAAGACGCGTGTACTTTTTCTTTTAAAAAAGAAAAAAGTACCAAAAAGAAAACTACAACAATTTGTTTTTTTAAACGGGGGATGGGGCAGCGCCCCAAATACAAGACAGGCAGGTAAAAAAATTGGAAAACGAAAATATAGAATTCAGAGATCAAAAAATCGTTGACGTGGAAATGAAGAAGGAAGTCGAAAAATCCTTCATCGAATATTCTATGTCGGTCATCGCCGCCCGTGCGCTTCCTGACGTTCGCGACGGAATGAAGCCGGGTCAGCGACGCATTATGTACGCAATGTACGAGGATCACCTGACCAATGACAAGCCGTTCCGTAAGTC
>JAFQPC010000085.1 GCA_017411935.1 Clostridia bacterium
ATCATTATTATACTACTTTCTTATTTTATTTTCAATAGGTTCGATTAATTTTTTAACAATTTTTGTAGATTTTTGAAAGGAGCGCGTATGTCGACTTTTGGCATCGTTTGCGAATTTAATCCCTTTCATCGGGGACATCAATTTCTTTTGGACGCGGCACGGGAGCGCGGGGCAGAACAGATCGTCTGTGTGATGAGTGGAAACACTTTGCAACGCGGAGAGTTTGCGGCGGCAGATGCATATACACGCGCCGAAGCTGCGGTACGTTGTGGCGCGGATATTGTGCTGGAGCTTCCGTTTCCGTGGTGCTCGGGAAGTGCCGAGCAGTTTTCCCGAGGGGCGATTTCGATCTTAAAGGACGTTTGCGACACCGTGATCTTCGGCTCGGAGTGCGGAGATCTCGCAAAGCTTAACCGTGCGGCGGAGTTTGCGGCAAGTGACGGCTTCCGTGAAGAATACCGTGCCTTGCTTTCGGAAGGCGCGCCTGCGGCAGAAACCTATTTTTCGCTGCTTGCGAAGTACGGCGTGGAAGACCTTCATTCCAACGATCTGCTCGGCGTGGAATATTTGCGTGCCGCACGAGAGCTCTCGGCGGAGCTTTCCTTTCTTACCGTGCGCCGCGAGGGGGCAGATTATCGCCAAACCGAGCTCTCACACGATACGTATCCTTCGGCGCTGGCAATTCGCCGTCTCTGGCGCGAGGGACGCTTTGACGAGGGGGATGCTTATTTGCCCGAAGCTGCTGCCGAAATTTTTCAAAGGGAAAGAGACTCGTGGATTTCTCCCGAGGCGCTCGACCGCACGGTCCTCTCTTATTTCCGTATGCACGGCGCTTCGGATTTTTCCGAGGTGGTCGGTGCCGAGGGCGGCGTTGTCAACCGTATTTGCGAAGCGGCAAGATCGTCACGATCGTTGGATGAGCTTCTCGAAAAGATCAGAACCAAGCGATATACCGACGCGCGCTTGCGCCGACAGATCCTGTTTTGTTTGGCGGGAGTGAGGTCTTCGGATCTTTCGTCTCTGCCACAGTACACGACCCTGCTTGCGGCAAGTGAAAAGGGAAGAACAATTCTTTCGCAACAGCGAAAAAATGAGGGGCTCAGAGTTGTTACGCGTCTGAGCGATGCTCCCAAGGATACACCGCAATTCACGCTCGGAGAGAGAATTTCTTCGGTGATCTCTCTGTCGATGACCCCCATTGCCGACGATGATTGGCAATATCACAAGCTTCCGTATTTTGAATCGCAAAAAGAGTAAAAAAATACACAAAAAAGAGCAAAAATACAAAAAATCTCTTGATTTTTGCAGAGGGCTATGTTATACTGAGTCGACCTTGAAAAAAGGAAAAATTGTCTTCAAAAAATGAGAAATACAGAAGGAAAAAAACGAATGTATCGCGCCAAAAGATTGCCCCCTATCTGCCGCATCGGCAGTACCAAGCCTGTGGGAGATGAGTGGGCAAGCTATTCCAAAAAAATTGTCGTCGACGGTGCGGTCGAGTATGCGACGCTCGAACTCGAATCGGACGGCGTTTGCGGCATGTATCTGAACGGAGAATTTATTGAAGGACATATGGGACGTATGCCCGGACGAGTCTTTTTTGCCGAGATCACCTCGAAGCTTCGCGAGGGGGAGAATGAAATTAAGCTCGAAGTCGGAGGACTTCACCATACGCCTGCCGGCGAGATCATTCGTGAGCGCCGCGGATTTTATATTCACGACGTTGCCGCTGAGCTGAAATTCCGCACGGCAAACGGTGAGACTGTCGTCGTCACCGACGGTACTTGGAAGAGAGAGGCAGACGACGGAATTGAGACTCCCACGGTGATGGCTGCCATTACCGAGGACGAATACGAGCATTTCTGGAAGCACGCGGCACTTTGGCGCGAGGTTCCCGAGGTACAGACGGTGCCCGATGCGATCGAGAAGGTGGCAGGCAAGGCATATACCGAGTTTCTCAACACCAAGGAGCAAGGATATGTGTATCCGAAGACAGTGCTTTGCTCGAACATTCTGCCCGTAGAAAATCCCGTGGAAACGCCCTCGTCGATCGAGGATGGCGAGCAGTACGTGGTCTACGATTTTGAGCAAGTCGAGGTTGGTTATACCGAGATCGAGTACGAGCTCGAAGCGGATGCGGAGATTGCCGTGATGTACGACTACTCCGAGTCGCTGACCGACTTTTCCTATGAGCTATTCCACTGGTCGAAATATAAATACAGAAACTACTGGCCCGAGACGGTACAACGACTGATTCTCCGTCAGACGCTCAAGAAGGGACACGGAACGCTCCGCTTCACGCGTCGTCGCGCCTGCCACTTTATGGTGCTTCGTTTTAAGACCGAGGGCAAGGTCAAGGTCAATGCCTGTCGCATTCTGCGCAGTATGATGCCCGTGGTAGAGAAGGGATACTTTCACTGTGACGACGAGCTTTTCAACCAAATGTGGAAGGTTGGACGCTATACGCTTCAGGTCAACCGTCATCAGGAATATGAGAGCGAGCCCCGTAACGAGTCGAAATTCTTCTCGGGTGACGGTTGTATCGACACGATGACCGAGTATTATACTTTCAACGATGCTTCGATCATCGACGCGTCTCTCTCGCACACCGATCCCGATCACGGCGGAAGAGTTCACGACGTGTTTATGAGAAACAAATCGCTTCCAGACTATCACGCTTGGCGTATCATTCTGGTACATAATCACTATCGCTTTACGGGCGACGTGGAGTTTGTCAAGACCTATTATGCCGACCTTCGTCAGATTATGATCGCTTTGCTCAATATGATGGGACCGAACGATCTGATCTATAACAGTCAGGTCTATGGCGATATCTTCTTCTTTACGAGTGGAAGTATTGACTATACCTGTTCCTTTGACCGTCTTGGATACAAGATCTATATGAACGCACTTTTCTACCGTTCCTTGAATCTGATGGCAGAGCTTGGCGAGGCCGTCGGTGAGGATGCCGAATACGTGAGCGAGTGGCGCGCGATGGCTGGGAAAGTGAAGAAGGCGGTCAACGAGCTGATGTGGGACGAAAAGCTGGGGGCGTATCTCGATTCTTTGTTCCCCGACAACCTCTCGCAGGACGGCAATGCCTTGGCAGTTCTTTGGAGCTGCCTCGTTTTTTCTACCAAGTAACGATGTTGTCAACGATCTGTTGCTGTTCGCTGGTGGTTTTGCGGAGATAGATTCGTGTTGTTTCAATGCTTTCGTGTCCCATCAGATCGGCGAGCAGGGCAATGTCGTTATATTGCTCCAAAAAATTTTTGGCAAAGCGATGACGGAACGAGTGGGGATAGATGACCTTAGTATCCATTCCGTATTCGGCGGCAAAGGTTTTGAGCTGAAGTGCGATGCCGCGTGTCGTGATCTTTTCTCCAAAACGGTTGAGAAACAAATATCCGCTTTGCGCGCCGATTTCTCGGAGCCAGCTCAGTGTTTCGCGTTGCAGTCCTGCGGGAATGTATAGCCGCCGTATCTTTCCGCCTTTGGAATAAATATCAACGTAACCAAGCTTTACGTGCTCGATCTTGATCTGTACGAGCTCGGAAACCCGTGCTCCCGTAGCGGCAAGATATCGAACGATAAAGTACCAGGTCATTCGTCCGTCTTGTTTGAGTCGATCTTTGAAGAAAACGTAATCGGCATCGCTGATGACGTTTTCCAAATGATTTCTTTGCTGTACCTTGACCATTTTGAGCTTACGCTCCTCTAAATGATTGAACTCGAGATACTTGTTGATGGCAAGGAT
>JAFQPC010000008.1 GCA_017411935.1 Clostridia bacterium
AGAGGGGGCTCCGCGAAGCGGTGGAGGAGCCTGCGGGCAAAATCATGTTCGCGTTATGCGTATCGTTGCGCGCTCTCCCTCAGTCTCGCATTCGCTCGACAGCTCCCTCCCGGAGGGAGCCTTGGAGAAAATTTGCACCTGTGTGCTCCCGCCGAGATTCTTCGCTTCACTCGAGAATGACACGGCGGAAAATAGAAAGGAGAAAATGTAATGATGTCATTTTTGATTTGTCTTTTTCTTGGCGCGCTTTTGATCGTGCTTGGCGCGATCAATACGACGGGGAATATTTCGTCACTTCATTCTTATCACCGACGTC
This sequence comes from Clostridia bacterium, assembly GCA_017411935.1. GTDB lineage: Bacteria > Bacillota > Clostridia > Oscillospirales > CAG-272 > HGM12713. The sequence goes on from JAFQPC010000008.1 coordinate 317, forward strand.
GGGTGAGCGAGGAGGACCGCAAGCCGTTCGGTCGGCTCGTCGGCATTGGCACGATCCTTTGCGGCGCGGGCGTTCTTCTGATGGGGACGGCGACCTTTCTTGCCGAGAAAACGCAGATCTCCGCGTTTTCCATCGTGGGCGCTGTGCTTTTGATCGTCTGCTTTGTTGTCGGTCTTGGCTTGAATTTTTACGCAATGATCAAATACAACGGCGGGATTTTTTGAGGGGGAGAAAGAGCGTTGACATATGTTGACGAACCGTAACGAAGTTTTTGCATACAAACAAGAAAGGCTCCCCCTTTGGGGGAGCTGTCACCGTAAGGTGACTGAGAGGGTATTCCCCAACAAAGAACCCTCTCCGTCAGCCTTCGGCTGCCACCTCTCCCAAAAGGAGAGGCTTCTTTTTTCGGTGACAGGACACTTGAACATCTTTCGCTTCGCTCAAGTGCAAGTTTTTCGCTGTCAGCGAAAAACATTGCCTGCACCTTGCCTTGCGGCAAGGCAGGTTCGCGTGTCTATCATACAGACCAACAAAAAAAGAGGCATAGTGCCTCTTTTTTCGTTGGTACGGGTGACAGGACTTGAACCTGCACGAATGAACACAAGATCCTAAATCTTGCGCGTCTGCCAATTCCGCCACACCCGCGTATTGAAGTAATAAGTAATAGGTAATAAGTAATAAGTAATAGATAATAGGTAATAGGTAAGAGGTGGAGAGGGAAGAGCGTGGCAGCGCCGCGCTCTTCCTTTTCCTTCATTCTTAGTGATTCTCGGCTTCGAGGAAAATCACGATCTTACGGTTATTTTCCGATCCGATCGAGTTGGTCGAAACGCCCTTGATGTTCTGGATCTCCGAGTGAATGATCCGTCTCTCGTAGGGGTTCATCGGCTCGAGCATGACGCTCTTCTTATACTTCTGAACCTTTGCCGCCATTCTTCTGGCAAGCGCGCGGAGCGTTTGCTCTCTCTTTGCGCGGTAGCCCTCAACGTCCACCGAGATCTTGACGTATTCTTCTTTCTTTCCGTCCACTCTCTTGTTTGCCGCGAGGTTTGCGAGGTACTGCAGGGAATCGAGCGTGTCACCGTGGTGTCCGATGAGCACCGATGCGCCCTCTCCGTTGATGGCGATCTTCGTCTCGCCGTTCTCGCCCTCACTGACGGTCATTTCTGCTTCGATATTCATATCAGCAAGAAGCTTTTCCACAAAGGCGATCGCTCTTGCCTCACCGCCGCAGGTATAGCTTGCCGAGATCTTCGCGTCGGTCGCGCCGATGCCGAGAAATCCCTTCTTTGCTTCTTCCAGCACGGTGTATTCGATTTTGTCTGCGGAAGGTGCGCCCAGTTCCTCGACTGCCAGCGCAACTGCTTCCTCAACGCTCTTGGCGCTGATTACAATTTCCTTTTTCACTTTCCTTCTCCGTCTGTATGATTTTCATTGTCAGCATCTGTGCTGTCTGCTTGATCCATCTGATCACTGATATTTTTTCGGTAATTCTCCATGCTGGAGTTTTTCTTCTTTTCTTTTGCCTTGCGCTCGGGCTTATCGTCTTCCTTGAGCGCTGCTCCCTCGACCAGACCGTTCTTCTGAGGCTTCTTGGATTCCTTTTCCTCCGCTTCCTGCGCTTCGAGCGCCGCCTTGTGCGCTTTTGCTCGCTCGGCGGTGTCCTCAAAATCCTCGTCGTCGATGTGGTGGAGCGAACGGACTGCCTTGCCCGATTTATTCTTCGGTGCCTTATTGTCGGTACGAACGTTCAGTTCCTTTTCGGCTGCCTTATAATCCTCCTCGGTGAAGACGGGGATCGGCATTGCCTTCTTGAGAATCCACTGCTTGACGACGCCGAGAATGCTCTTGAAGATCCAGTAGATACCGATGACTGCGGGAACGATGAATGCGATGAATACGCTGAAGAGGGGCATTACGATGTCCATCATCTTGTTGGAGCATCCCATTGCGGGGTCATTTGCCGTGGTGGGCTGATAGGAGAGCTTTCTCGTCAACTTCATACTGAAGAAGTAGACCACGAAGGTCAGGATGGGAATGAGCCAGAGCCAGCTGAACTGCTCCTTCGGAATCGCACCGAGGTCAAGTCCGAGGAAGGTCAGGTTGGGCATATCGACTGCGGCATCAAAGCCCTCGACGTTATTAAATGCGTTCGGGTTCTTTGCGAGAATGTTCTTGACCGCGCCCATCAGGTCGATGTTACGGGTCGCTACTGTCGCCGAGTCGAAATTATATCCGTAGGAGTTTACGACGGGGACGAGGTTCTGGATCGTCGAGACCGAGAAACGGCAGATATACTGCAGGGGGCTCATAACGATGTTATAGAGTGCGATCAGGATCGGGAACTGAATGAGCAGGGGCAGACAACCGCTCATCGGGTTGTAGCCTTCCTTCTGATAGAGCTCCTGGATCTCCATCGTCATTTTTTGCTTGGTCGGTTGGTCGTCGCGTCCTGCATATTTCTTGCGGATCGCCATTTCCTTGGGTCGGAGCTTTGCCTGCTTGATGGAATTTTTCTGTTGCTTGATTCCGAAGGGAAGCAGGATGATCTCAAGGATCACGGCAAAGATCAGGAGTGCCCAGATATACTGGTTTCCTACGATCTTATTGCAGAAGCGGATCACGAAGCCAAAGGGTACGTTGATAATATCCCAAAGTGAATTCATGAAACTTTACGGCTTCCGTAGCTTTTACGGAAACTCCTCTCTTTTGTTATTCTTTGTCACTGTGTTCGGTATTCTCTCTCCGATCCCGTTGGTATTTCGGAATTTTCTTTGGCGGAACGGGGTCATAGCCGCCCGCGCTGAAGGGTTGACAGCGAAGGATCCGCCACACTGTCAGTCCGAAACCCACAAAAAAGCCACGTTTTGTAAACGCCTCGACGGCGTAGGCAGAGCAGGTAGGGGTGAATCTACAGCAGGGATTTCGTTTTAAGGGAGATAAGAATTTCTGATAAAGGCGTATGAGCCAAATGCAAACGTGCTTCATTTTTTGGTTGTTTGCTCTCTCGCCGATGCGGAGATTATAGCGAGCTTTTCGAATGCGTCGCGGAGCTCCTCTGCGACCTCGGTGCTTTTTTTACCGACGATCGCGCCCCGCGCGCTAATGACGATGAGGAAGCCCGTACGGAGCTCGTTCTTCAGGGGATCGTACGCCGCGCGAATGATGCGCTTTGCGCGGTTTCTCGTGACCGCGCCGCCGATCTTCTTCGAGACCGAGAGCCCGAGACGGTTGACGAATTTCTTTTCGGGATTTTCCCGACGCAGGCGTGCTGCGGCGAGATCCTTCAGAACGTAAACGGCGACCGTTTTGCCAACGAAGCGTTTTCCGTTTTTATACGCTTTTTGATACAGATGGTTTTCTTTGATCGCAACGTTTTTCATCGTGTCCGTTCCTCTTTGCAATTGTCCGCAGATACCAAAAACCCCGATGCACACGGAAAACAGAGGCTGTTTTCAAGGTCATCGGCGGTTTTATGTGTCAGCATACGGACGTTCGAATTTTTCGAATTAGTAGGTCAGTCTTTTTCTGCCTTTCGCACGTCTTCTCTTCAGTACGTTTCTGCCGTCAGCAGTAGCCATTCTCTTTCTGAAGCCGTGCTCCTTTTTTCTCTGACGCTTTTTGGGTTGATAGGTTCTGAGCATTTCTTGCACCTCCTTGTAGTTGTTTTCGTCTCGAACATGCACCGTTCGAAACGATGCGGAAGCGTGTTGCTTTTTGAGCCAAA
>JAFQPC010000086.1 GCA_017411935.1 Clostridia bacterium
GGTGGCGATTGCGAACGGGTTGAATCCTCGTTCCGTCTGTGCGGAGAAAATCAAGGAAATTCAGGAGATCCTTCTCGAGGACGACTGTTTCCTGCCAGGACTTACAAGAACACCGTCGGCGCTGACGCAACGAGCAACGCTTACCGCCGATTACGGCGACGCATCGGCAATTCTCAGCGGTCTTGACCGCCGCATCTGGGGGAACGATAACGGTTATTACGGAATGTGCAACCGCGCGATCACCTACACCTTCCCCGAAAAGGTTCATCTTTCGTCCTTCCGTCTCGTCGTCGACAGCGACCTTGACCGCGAGTACGTCGAGGGCAACCCCGACCTGCTCCATATTTCCGCTCCGCTGATGCGTCCGATGCACCACAACTACTCGCGCCTCGGATTCCCGAAAACGATCCTCAAGGAATTTCGTATCGAAGCCCTGAACGATGCGGGCGAATGGGTCACGGTCTATGAGACGGCAGACAACCATCAGAGACTGATCCGTGAGGAGCTCTCGGTCGATACGACTGCCGTGCGCCTCATTCCCGTGCACACCTACTATTCGGCGTCGATGTGGACGACCTTCGGTTCGACGCAAGCGCACATCTTCTCTTTTGAGGTGAGATAATAACAAAAACGGCATCGCGGTGAAAACTCACCGCGATGCCGTGCTTTTTTGTTTTTAAATCAATTTATTTTTTGCATAAAGAATTTTTCGATATGCCGAGGGAGTGACCTTTTTTTGCTTTTTGAATACGCGGTTGAAGTAAGAGACCGAGGAAAAGCCGACTTCCATAGAAATCTCAAGAATACTGTGATCGGTCGAGGTCAATAGATTTTCAGCTTTCCAGATGCGAACGAAATTGACGTAGTCGACGGGAGTGATGTGGGTCGCTTCCTTGAAAATTCGGCAAAAATATTCCCGATTGACGTTCAGCGTTGCGCTCAATTGCTCCAAGGAAAGCTTGTTTTGGTAGTTTTGATCGATATATTCGATCACGGGCCAGATCTTTTGCAACGCGCTTTTGTTATAGTTTTCCTCGATGTTATGAAGAATGCCGTGGCGGTAAAGGAGACCCAAAAGCACTTCCATATAGCCCCTAATGAAGATCTCGTACTCTCGTTTTTCTTCCATCGTTTCCTTTTGCAGGCGGCGGATCGTCTCAAAGATCTCTTTGGTGGACGGCGCATCGCTTTTGAGAAAAGCGAAAGGTTCGTCGGTGTTTTCGAGAATGAGAGAAAGGTATTTGTTCATGTTCTCAAATTCTGACGCGTGGAGCTTTTCTATGCGAAATTGAATGAGCATCGTGGTGGTGTTCGGGCAAATTGCTTGTGTCTCGTGCGGAATGCGGCGGTGGATAATGAGAACGTCTCCCGCCGCAACGTCGAGACTTTTTTTGTCAATGGTTACGCGGAGCACGCCCGTGTTTCCCGCAAGGATCTCGATATCGTCGTGCAGGTGAAGTGACACGTGAAATGATTCGTCGTGCGGCGTCATCTTTTTGTTGATCTTGATAGGCACGCCGGGAACGTTGTTTTTTACAAGCTCTATTTTCATAGTGATCCTCTTGAAAAAAGTCAATATTGTTCAAGAAAAAGTCATAATATAGGTAGTCAGATTTATATCGGTGATGATATAATTTTATCATAGCCAATCAGGTTTTTCAATAGATTTTCGAGAATAATTTGGTTAAATTTAAAAAAAGGAGAAAATATGATGTCAATGCCTATTGCAGTGCAGCTCTTTTCGGTCAGAAAGGAAGCTGCCGAGGATCTGAAAGGGACCCTCAAAAAAGTGAAAGAAATGGGATACGACGGTGTGGAATTTGCAGGACTGAACGGCTTGCTGGAAAAACACACGCCCGCAGAAATCCGAAATATGTGTGAGGAGCTTTCTCTCGTTCCGATTTCGGCACATATTCCCTACGCCGATCTGCTTGCCGATGCGCGCGGAGTTCTCGGCATTTGCAACGAGATCGGTTTCAAATTCGTCGTCTTTCCTTGGCTTGCTCCCGAGGATCGTCCCGAAAGCGGAAACTTTGATGCCACGATGGCAGGAATTGCAAAAATCAGTGCTGTTGCCAAGGAAATGGGAATCCGTATGCTCTATCACAACCACGAGTTTGAGTTTGTAAAGATCGACGGAAAATACGCCCTTGATGTTCTTTATGAGCGAATTTCCGCAGATCTGTTGGGCACCGAGATTGATACCTGTTGGGCGAACGTTGGCGGAGAAGATCCTGCGGCATACGTTCGCAAATATGCAGGCAGAGCTCCGATCGTACACCTCAAGGACTTTTTCGGAGAAAAGAGCGAGAATATGTATGAGCTGATCGGAATTGAAAACAAAGCGCCCGCGCGTCCGCAGAATTTTGAGTTCCGTCCGCTTGGCAAGGGCGTTCAGAATTTCCCCGAAATTATCGAGGCGGCAAAGGATGCCGGCGCAGAATGGCTCGTCGTTGAGCAGGATAAGCCCAGTATGGGTCTGACGGCGATGGAATCGATCGAGGAAAGCAGAAACTATCTTCGTTCCATCGGAGTTTAATTTATGATTTTAAAAGAAGGAGAAAAATGATGGCAGACAAGTCTATGGAAGGCCTGAACGAGTTTTCGGGCAAGGAAAGTGTAATCATCAATACCGACAAAAAAATGAGAGTGGGTATCATCGGTACGGGTTGGATCGCAGAGTCGCACGTCAAGGCATTTCTGAATCAGCCCGACGTTGAGATCGTGGCAGGCTGTGACTTGATCCCCGGAAAAGCCAAGGCGTTTTTTGAAAAGTTTGAAATTGAAGGAGCAAAAACCGACTATGCAAACGACGAAGAAATGCTTGCGGATACGTCTTTGGCTTTGGATGCGGTTTCGATCTGTACCTACAACTGTCAGCACGCTCCCTGCGCGATCCACGCGCTGAAGGCGGGCATTCACGTGCTTTTGGAAAAGCCCTTTACCGTCACGGTCGAGGAAGCCGTTGAGGTCATGCGTGCCGAGAAGGAAAGCGGCAAGGTGCTTTCGATCGGATTCCAGCCTCGCTTGGATGAAAATATGAAGATGATTAAGAAGATCGTAGATTCGGGCGAGCTTGGCAAGGTTTATTACATTCAGACGGGTGGCGGACGCCGCAGAGGGATTCCTACTCCCTTTGGAACGACGTTTATTGAGGAAAATACCGCAGGCATCGGAGCGCTTGGCGACATCGGCTGTTATTCGCTCGATATGGTTCTCAACGCGATCGGTTATCCCAAGCCCCTGACCGTTTCGGGTTATAAGTCGGCGTTCTTCGGCACCGATCCCAATTACAGCGGATACAAGCAAGGAAAGGGCGAGGAATATGCTAAAAAGTTTGGCGTTGATGATTTTGCCGCCGCGTTCGTTCGCTTGGAAGGAGACGTGATTTTGGATTTCCGTATTGCTTGGGCAATGAATATGGATACCCCAGGGGACACCATTCTCCTTGGTACGAAGGGCGGTCTTCGCATTCCCTCTACCGAGTGTTGGAACGGTACGGTTGGCGGACCGATGATCCTTTATCACGAGGTATGCGGTCAGCAGACCAGCACCGAAATTCCGATCATCAATCCGAAGGGTCCCGGACTCTTTGACAAGAAGATCCGCACCTTCCTTGATGCTTGCAAGAATGGAACGCCCGCTCCCGTACCCTCTTCGCAGATCCTTTATAATCAAGCGATCATCGACGGAATCGCAAAATCCGCCGAGCTTGGCAGAGAGATCGAGATCGAAATTCCCGAGATCTGATCGGTAAAAAGACAACAAGGAAAACCTCAAAGGCACCCGTGATACACGGGTGCCTTTGAGGTTTATTTCTTTGATTTGTATTTTTTCTTTTTTCTTACCGAAAAGCCGAACGTGCCGATCTTTTTGCCAAGCTCAAAATATTCTCCGTGAGCAAAGGCGGCAAGCCCTGCGCGTTCGAGGTGGAGCTTTCCTTGTTCATCGAGGAGCGATTCGTCCACGTCGATGGCGCCAATATCGGCAAGGAACATATCGTGGCTTCCGAGCGGAATGACGTCGGTGACACGGCATTCGAGCGAGAGCGGGCTCTCCTCAAGGATCGGACATTTGACCGAAGAAGCAGGTGCGGGATGAAGTCCGCACTTTTCAAATTTTCTGACCTTTTTGCCCGTATAAACGCCGCAGTAATCCGCCGCGCGAATGAGAGAGGCGGGCGTGAGATTAACGACAAATTCTGCCGATTCCTTGATCAGACCGTAGGAATGGCGCGTCGGTCGCACCGAAATATAGGTCTTGGGCGGTACGGTGTTGATGATGCCCGTCCAAGCGATCGTGATGATATTGGCGTTTTCCCCCTCTCCGCACGTCACCATACAAGGGGGGACGGGCGCAGTCAGCGCACCGCCTTTCCAAATAACTTTGCTCATAATTTTGTCCTTGAAATTTCAGAATGAAATA
>JAFQPC010000087.1 GCA_017411935.1 Clostridia bacterium
ACGAGGAAAATGCGCTCTCCTATCTTGAGGGCAGAAGCTTTTCCCTTGACAAAGAAGAAATCTGGTTTTTGAAATCGTAAGGAAAAACAAAATGCTTGATGAAATTTTGGAATTGAAACATAAAAAGCTTTGCGTTGCCTTGCTTGCGGTGAGTGCGCTTCTGACGGGACTGACACTCGTGTTTCCCGTGCTTGGCTTTCTCGAGTGGCTCACACTCGTGCCCGCCTGCCTCTTTCTCTTTCGCTTTGCGTCGGACGATGGCGTGCGGCTTCGTGCGCTGTATGGATGGGGCTGTCTCTTTTTTTACTGCTATTATCTGACGACCTTTCATTGGTTTTTGAACCTTTATCCGCTCGATTTTGTCGACGGAATGACGAAGGGCGAGGCACTTGCCGTGGTGCTTGTCGCGTGGCTTGGGCTCTCACTCCTGCAAACGCTGTTCGGCGGACTTTTGTTCGTCCTTTGCGGGGTGCTTTTCCGTTCTTACATCGTACGTCGTTTCTCTTTGCTGCGCCCCTTTCTGCTGGCGCTCCTTTGGGCGGTCTACGAATGGACGCAGACGCTTGGCTGGTGGGGCGTTCCGTGGGGACGCTTGCCGCTCGGACAGGCGAAATATCTCGTGGGTCTGCAAACGGCGTCGCTCCTTGGTCCTTATTTTATCACCTTTCTTTTGGTGGCGGTCAATGCCCTGGCGGCGCTTGCTTTGCTTTCCCTTGCCCGTAAGGAACGCCCGATGCTGAAGCTCTCCTGTTTCCTGATCGTTGGCATTCTCCTTTTACAGTACGGCGCGGGAACGATCCTTTGGTTTTGCCGTGCCGAGAGCGAGGAAACCGTGACGGTCGCCGTGGTGCAGGGAAACGTGTCGTCGCAAGAAAAGTGGAGCTCCGCGAGCGATGCGCGCACCGAAGAAGTTTATGAATATTATACGAGGGAAGCCGCGGCAGCGGGCGCCCAGATCGTCGTCTGGCCCGAAACGGCGTTTCCCTATACGGTCACGCCGAGAAATTCGCTCGGAAGATTTGTTTCGAAGTTGGCAAGACAGACGGGAACGACGATCCTCGTCGGTGCATTTTCCGAGGCAGAAGACGGATATTATAACGCCGTGCTTTGCTTTTTGCCCGACGGAAGTATGAGTGAGACGGTCTATGCCAAGCGTCGGCTCGTTCCTTTCGGCGAGTTCGTTCCGTTTCAACCCTTGGTGGAAGCCATCATTCCCCCGCTTGCCGAGCTGGTGCTCAGCGGCGGTGTGATCGAGGAGGGAGACGGCGCAAACGTCTTCGTTTTGGAAGAGGGAAACATCGGCTCGCTCGTTTGCTTCGACTCGATCTATGAGGACCTTACTCGCGAGAGTGTACTGGGGGGCGCGGAAATGCTCGCGCTATCGACCAACGACTCGTGGTTTACCGATTCCGCCGCGCTGTCGATGCACAACGCGCAGGCACAGCTTCGCGCCATCGAGAACGGACGCTACATTGCGCGTTCGGCAAATACGGGAATTTCGACCGTGATCTCGGATCGCGGAGAGGTGCTTTGCTCGCTCGAACCCCTCGTGGACGGAATGCTTGTCGAGGAGATCGGCGTGAAGAAAAATGTCACGCTCTACACCCTCATTGGAAACGCCTTTGTTTATTTGGCAATCGTTTTCCTCGGATTCCTTTGCGCGGAAGAACTTTGGCGTAAGAAAGTCAGAAACAGAAAAGGAAAGGAAATGAAGAAGGCTCAATAGAGCAAAAGCCAACAGCGTAGCTAAGAGAGAACTCTCACGGCTACGCTGTTTTTTGTTTTCCTTTTCTAAAAATGAAATGTTGAAATTGTGTATATTGACAGAATTTTAAAAAATCAAGCATCTGCTATTGACAATCACGTGACCGTGTGATATAATCATATTAACCACAAGAGAGAAAATGGAGGTGACGAAATGCCAAAGACCTTTCCCGGGACGACCATCGAGATCACGCGTCTGCAAAAGGATGCGTCGCGATTGCTCTTTGACGGGATCTTTGCCACGGGCGGAATTACCCTATCGCAGATCTGTGTGATGACCGACCTTGAGCCCTATATGATCCAGAACTGGATCAAACGGGGATTTGTGACGTCTCCCAAAAAGCGGCTGTATTCCCGAGAACAGTTTGCACGTATTCTGATCATTAATATGTTGAAGGAATCCTTACAGATCGAAAAGATATGTGGCCTCATTCAGATCATTGACGGAGATCCGCACGATCCCAACGACGATTTTATCGGTAGCTGTGAGCTGTATCACAAATACGTCGATCTGCTTGCCGATGCGGATCTGAATCTCTTTGATCGGGAATCGGTGGCGCAGGTGACCGAAACTGCTGCGTCAGATTTTCCCGAGACGGTAGCGGGTTCACGGAAAAAGCTTGCGCAGATCCTTACGACGATGCTCTATGCGCACTCAGCCGCACGAATGAAGCGGTTGGCAGAGGATAGTCTGTCGAGCTTGCAGTAATTTTTGAGGAATTTGAAATGAAGAAGAATATTTCAAAGGTAACTTTCAGCACCTGCTTGATTACGGCATTGAAAATATGGGGTGCCGCATGGCTTGGGATGCTTGTTTGCCTGATCCCTGTATATATTTTTCGAGGTATCAGCGACAGTAGCGAGGAGATCAAGGCGTTGGTACAAGATATCATCATTGTGACGGTCGGTGTAGCGGCAGCTTCGGTGATCTTAATGCTTTTGGTTGCGAGAAGCGACGAAAGTGAACGCTGGACACAAAAGGAAGCATGGAAGATCTCCTTGGGAGCGGTGGGAATCTATTGCTTTGCATGGATGGTTTGTTGGATTTTTTTCGCGAACAATGTTTATGTTTCGGCAGCAGGACTTTATTTCTCGAATATGATTGATCAAGGAGAGGATGGTTTTCCGACCTTCTTTGGCGCTTTCTTTGGCGCTTTGAATTACGGAATTTTTTATGCGGGTGCGATTTTTTGTGGGTGGCGTATTGCCTCTCGCCGCGCACAGAAGCGACGGCCAGAGATCGTCTCTCCCACAAAAGAAAACTGAATTGATAGAATGAAAGGAAGACAGTAGGATGATAGTTTGGTGGAATTCTTTAGAAACTGCATTGAAGATCTTTTACTGCGTTGCCATTCCCGCGACGCTGGTGCTTCTCGTGCAGACGGTGTTGATGTTTTTCGGCTTTGGCGAAGATGCCGATGCCGACGTGGACGCCGATGGCAGTGCTGACACTCTCGACAACGTTGAGGGCGTCTTCGGTGAAAACGAGGTGAGCGACGTTGAGAGCGGTTTTGACACCGAAGGACTTCGCATTTTCACCTTGCGTGGCATTGTTGCCTTCTTCGTCGTATTCGGCTGGGTTGGCGTGGTGATGCTCGCGGCAGAGATTCATTTGGCGATCACGATGTGCGTTGCCGCTGTCAGTGGCTTTGCGATGATGCTTGCGCTTGCGTTTTTGATGAGAGCGCTCTTGAAGTTGAGAAACAACGGAAATATCGACAACCGCAACGCCGTGGGTACGGCGGGCAAGGTCTATCTGACGATTCCCCCCGCACGAAGCGGTGCAGGGAAGGTACAGATCCTGCTTCAGGGCTCGCTCGTTGAGCGCTCGGCGGTGACCGACGAGGAGAGCGAGATTCCCACAGGTTGTGAGATCGTGGTGGTGAGCGTCAGCTCGGGTACCGATCTCGTAGTTCGAAGAAAGTAAAATTTTTTATATACAACGGAGGTTTATTATGATTGTAATTTTGATTAGTGCTATTGTTCTGGTCGTGCTGTCCTTTGTGATCTGGATGTGCTCGCGATACAAAAAGTGTCCTTCCGACAAGATCATGGTCGTGTACGGTTCGATCGGTAAAAACAAGGACGGAACCAATCGCAGTGCCAAGTGTATTCACGGCGGTGCGGAATTTATCATTCCCGTATTCCAATCCTATGCCTACCTCGATCTGACACCCATTTCGATTCAAGTGGATTTGAAGAACGCGCTGTCGCGTCAGAACATTCGTATTGACGTTCCCTCGAGATTTACCGTCGGTATTTCGACCGAGCCCGGTGTCATGCAGAACGCCGCAGAGCGTTTGCTCGGACTTCAGCTTTCTGAAATTCAGGAGCTTTCCAAGGATATCATCTTCGGTCAGCTTCGTCTGGTTATCGCAACGATGGATATTGAGGAGATCAATACCGACCGTGACAAGTTCCTTGCGGCAGTCAGCTCGAACGTGGAGAGTGAGCTCAAGAAGATCGGTCTGCGCCTCATCAACGTCAACGTCACCGATATCAGCGATGAGTCGGGCTATATCGTAGCGCTTGGTAAGGAAGCTGCTGCCAAGGCGATCAATGACGCGAAGATCAGCGTCGCCGAGCAGGACCGCGCAGGTTCGATCGGTGAAGCAAACGCGCAGATGGAGCAGAGAATCAAGGTCTCCGAGGCAGAATCTGTGGCAATTCGCGGTGAAAACGAAGCAAAGATGAACATTGCAATGTCCGAGGCGGCGCTCAAGGAAAAGGAAGCCGAGGCACGCAAGATCGCGACCACGGCAGAGAAGATCCAAGCGGCAAAGGCACTCGAGGAATCCTATGCGGCAGAGCAGGCGGCAGAAGAAGCAAGACGTGCCAAGGAGCAGGCAACGCTCGAGGCTGACATCATCGTTCGCGCCGAAGCCAAGAAGAAGGAAATGGAGCTCGAGGCAGAGGCAGAAGCAGAACAGATGAGAAGAAAAGCGCAGGGTGAAGCTGACGCGATCTATGCGAAGATGGAAGCGCAGGCACGAGGCGTGGAAGAAATTCTCAAAAAGCAAGCGGCAGGTTTTGCCGAGATCGTCAAGAGTGCAGGCGGCGATGCCGACGCGGCTTTGCGTCTTCTCATTGCCGACAAGCTTGAGGATCTGATGAAGGTTCAGGTGGATGCGGTCAAGAATATCAAGATCGACAAGGTCACGGTCTGGGACGGCGGTCAGAACACCGACGGAAAGACCTCGACGGCAAACTTCATTTCGGGTATGATGAAATCGGTGCCCCCGCTTGACGAGGTGTTTGCCATGTCGGGCATGCAGCTCCCCTCTCTCCTTGGAAAAAAGGTAGAGGAAAAGGGAAGTGAGGAGCCGATTGCCTGACGGTAGACGTAACATTTCTGTGATTCAGCAAAGGAGAAATTGAAATGTCTTTTCATTCGAATTGGGTTCATGCCCGTAATATGATGAACGGTTCGGACGAAGATGAATCGGAAGAGGTTTCTCTACACCGATCATACGGCAAAAAGAGAAAAGTATATCCCCTGTGGGAGAGAATCAAGCTAACCTTTTTTCAAGGTTTGACACTTTGGTTACTCATTCCGTGGCTGATTGTTGCGCTGTTGTTGTACATTGCGTTTATGTGCTTTTTTCCCGAGCTTTGGTTTAAGATCTTTGTCAATATCCTGCTTTGGGGATTTTTGCTTTTCCGCTTGACGCGGACTTTGCGCAAACGCCGTAAATTTACGAAAAAACTCAAAAAGCTTTGCAAAAAGAAGAACTTTCGAATTCGTTACGAGCAGAACTTCTTTCAGTCGCTGATCTGGTCGCCCGATAAGCAGGATTTTGTGGTGGAAACCAGAGATATGTCGTATTACGTGCGCTATCTGACCATTAACAAATATCATTCAACGCTGTTCTTTGAAAGTGAGAATCTTTTGCGGTTGGTCAAGGATTCGCCCAGAGGGTTTTTCCGTATCTTTTCGACGAAATCGAAGATCAAGAAATATCCCTTTGATTTTCAGATTCCAGAGCGCTATGGCAGAAAAACGAAGAAGGTGCTGATCGCCAATCCCGTCTGTGCGGAGATGAAGACGAAGAGTCCGAACGGTGGCTATGAGACAACGGGTGACGGTGGCGTACAGTTTGGCTTTACCGTTCATACGGGCAGTGGATTTTTGGAGGCTCTCACGCGAGATGACGAGAGAAGAAAGGAGAACCGATGAAGAGCGGATATATGTTCTTTTTGAACTTGGGAAATATTACGAAAGCGGCAAGGATCGCGATTATTCCCGGCATCTTCTTTTTGTTCTTTGCCAGAGGTTGGTTTTTGATGCTCCTCTCGCTCTTGTTTTTGGCGCTGTGTATTGCATTTAGTGTGATTCACGCACCGTCCGATGATAACGTGATGAGAGTCATCAACGAGTTTTACCGTTCCTTTGAGGAGCGACTGCGCGTGAAAAGCCGCTCCAAGGAAGAGCTTACGTATCTCAAAGGATATCGGGAAAAGGGAAAAATGAAGCTAAAGCGCAGAGTGAAAGGAAAGGTGATCTTTCCGTTGCCCATGACCTTTTCGGTGTTTACCAATGACAAGGGAAGCTTTCTGATGCTTGGAACGCTGTCGTTATTGAAAAATGCGCCGCCCGTCTTTGAGGAATTTTCACTCGATGGATCTGTTTCGGTGGAGCATTGGACTGTCCACGAAGAAGAGGACAGCTTGACAGAGATCCATATTGCCCTCAAGAATCGTGATGAGAAGATCAAGATGCTGGTAGAAAATACGCACACGACCCGAGAGTATTTGGCGTACGTTCAAAAAGTGATGGAAAAAGCAAAGTAAAATAAAAAAGGGAGAAAACCACACTTGTGGTTTTCTCCCTTTTGGTATGAAATATTTGTTTAGCTTTTGGAAAAAGAACCAAACCTTTTTCTTTTGCTTTGTGTCTAAAAGACAGAAGGTTTCAAAAGAGGAGAGGGAGAAAATGAAAAGAATCGAGCGTCAAAAGAAACGGACCGATCGCGATTGGAATGACGAGGTGTCTCTGTACCGTTCCTATGGTGTCAGGCGTAAGGTATTTCCTTGGGTTGAACGCTTCAAGCTATATTTGGTTCGAGGTTTGCTGATCTTTATCTTTGTATTTCCGATTTTGTGCGGGATTTTTGCTCTTTTGATGATGGCGGTATATGTCCCCGGGTTTTTGTTTCGCTCTTTGATGATTTTGTTTTATGGTTTTCTTTTGGGATTTTGGTTGACACGCACGCTACGAAAGCGGCTTTGGTTTGTATGCAAGCTGGAACGATTTTGTAAAAAGCAGGGATTTTCCTTGCAATATGAGCAGAACTTTTTTCGATCGTTCGTATGGTCGTCCGAGCGTCAGGATTTTGTTCTGAAAACGAAGGACTGCGTTTATTACGTGCGCTATCTGACGGTTTGGCGATACCGCACCACCTTATTTTTAGAAAAGGAAGACGAGCTTCGCTTGGTGAAAGCTCCCCTCAACAATATCATAACATTCGTGTTTGATCTTCGCCCCAAGGTCAAGCGATATGTTTTGAATTTTGATCTGTCGTCTCCGATCTATGATGTTCCGATACGAAACGTATTGGTGGTCAATCCCGTGTGTCAGGAGATCAAGTACAAGCTGGAGAAG
>JAFQPC010000088.1 GCA_017411935.1 Clostridia bacterium
TATAAAAATAGGAAGATCGGAGGTTCATATGTATCCAAAAAGCAACAAAGCCAACGAAAAGGAATTGGATTCGATGCTTCGAAGATTGCCCCACGCGGTCGCGGTGATGAGGGGCAGTGAAGAATATCGCCAGATCCACGGGGTGGTCAAATTCTATCAGGCGAGGAGTGGTGTTTTGGTGGTAGCGGACATTCTTGGGCTTCCCGTCTCAGAGGGGACTTGCGGGGGCGGTATTTTTGCCTTCCATCTCCACGGGGGAACGTCGTGTACGGGAAACGAGGAGGATCCCTTTGCCAACGCGGGGACTCATTACAATCCCGAGAATTGCCCACATCCCGATCACGCGGGGGATATGCCGCCTCTTTTTTGTGTGGGCGATCGAGCATTTCTCGCCTTTCTTACCGACCGTTTCAGCGTGAATGAGATCCTCGGAAAAACAGTGGTCGTTCACGACGGAGTGGACGATTTTACAACGCAGCCGTCTGGAAACTCGGGCAACAAAATTGCTTGCGGAGTGATCTCAAGAGTCCGACGGTGAGAGCGCGACGGTGACGGCAGATTTTTTGCTGTAATTGAATCTTTTTCTACTTTACATTTCTTTTAAAATGTGCTATAATAACAAATATATAAAATTTGCCGAAAACGAGGGACTTTACTATGATTATGGAACAATTGATGAAAATGAATGGGGCACCTTGCGCGTGTGGACGAAACCATGAATTTCGAAGCGAAATTTTGTCGGGGCAGGGAGTGATCCGCTCGCTTCCCGAGATCGTTCGGAATTTCGGTGCAAAAAAGCCCTATCTTCTTTCGGACATCAACACCGACCGTGCCGCCGGCGAGCAGGTACGCCGCCTTTTGGCAGACGCGGAAATTGCATATTCACAGTTCACCTTCTCGGAATCGTGGCTGGAGCCCGACGAGCGAACGGTGGGGGCGGCACTGATGCATCTGCCCAAGGATTGCGATATGATCATCGCGATCGGTTCGGGTGTTCTCAATGACACCGCAAAGATGCTTTCGGTACATACGAAGCTTCCGTACGTGATCGTGGCAACGGCACCTTCGATGGACGGGTATGCGTCGATGACCTCGTCGATGACGATGGGCGGCTTGAAAATTTCCTTGCCGTCGCGCTGTGCGGACGTGATTCTTGGCGACGTTGATCTTCTGGCGAGCGCTCCGCGAAAGATGCTTGCTGCGGGGGTAGGCGATATGCTGGCAAAATACGTCAGCATTTGTGAATGGAGAATTGCGGCGCTTGTATGCGGAGAATATTACTGTGAAGAGATCGCAAAGCTCATTCGTATGGCTCTTCGCGAGATCGTTGATTCCGCTGACCGGCTTTTGGTGGGCGATCCTCATGCGGTCAGTGCGGTCTTTGACGGACTGAGCGCGGGAAGTGTTGCAATGAACTATGCGGGACTTTCGCGTCCCGCGTCGGGAACAGAGCATTATTTTTCTCACGTTTGGGATATGAGAGGCGCGGAGTTTGGCGATACGGTCGAGCTGCACGGCATTCAGTGCGCGATCGGCACGCTGCTTGCGCTTCGGTTATACGACAAACTCAAGACCGTCACACCCGACCGCGAGCGTGCCATTGCCTATGCCGAGAGCTTCGACGTGGACGCGTGGAACGAACGGCTTCGCGCTTTGCTCGGAACGTCGGCAGAGAGTATGATCGCTCTGGAGAAAAAAGAAGGCAAGTACGACGTAGTGAAGCACCACGAGCGCTTGGAGATCATTCTGGCTCACTGGGATGAAATTCAGCAGATCATTTCCGAGGAGCTTCCAAGTGTAGAATTTGTGGAATCCTTGATGAAAAAGCTCGGTTTGCCGACCGACGTGCGTGAGATCGGCATTGATCCCGATCTTCTTCCCGAGGTTTTCCTTGCGACCAAGGATATTCGAGATAAATACGTGCTTTCGCGTCTGCTTTGGGATCTTGGCATTGTCGATGATTTCGCACAAAGCCTAAAGTAAAAGGATATGTTCTTATGAAGATCAAAGAAAAAATCTTAATGCAAAAAAGCGGACTTTTGGAGCACGGTTCGATCAATATTGTGATTCTCGGCGACAGCGTCTCGCACGGTGCCTTGAAGGATGAGATCGACTACGAGGCAGTGTATTGGAATCGCCTACGCAAGAAGCTCAACGCCTTTCGCGATTACGTTCCCGTTAATATGATCTGCGCGGCGATCAGTGCAACGCGAGCACCGCAGGCGTTGGAACGGCTGGATCGGCAGGTTCTTTGCCACGAGCCCGATCTTGTGATCGTTTGCTACGGGCTGAATGACGTGAACGGAACGCTTGACGAGTTCATTACGTCCTTGCGAGAGATCTTTTCGCTTTGCCGTGAGGCGGGGAGCGAGGTCATTTATATGACACCGAATATGCTCAATACCTACGTTGCCGAGGACACGAAGCCCGAATATCTCCGTTATGCCGCGCTGATGGCGGAATTTCAGAATGGCGGACGGCTGGATCGCTATATTTCGGCGGCAATTGATCTTGCCGACGGAATGGGCGTGACGGTGTGCGATTGCTATGCCAAATGGAAAGAGCTTGCCAAGACGCAGGACACGACGATGCTGCTTGCGAATCGTATCAATCACCCGACGGCAGAGATGCACGAGCTTTTTGCCGAGGAGCTTTACAAGATCATCATCGGCGACGCCGCAAGCGCCGCGAGCGACGAGACGGTGTGCATAGAAAAGGGAAAATAAAAATGGGACGGATTTACATCCGTCCCATTTTTATTCTTCCTCGAAAAGGGCTTCCATCGGAACGCCGAGGATCTTTGCAATCGTATAGATTTCTTTATCGGTGGCGTTTCGGAGCTGACCCTCAAGCTTCGAGTAGCTTGTTGGGTTCATATCGCATCCCATTACTTGAATTCTGGCGATGAAATCCTTTTGCTTGATCTCCCGCTCTTTTCGCAGACGCTCGATATTTTTTCCGACCATATTTGCCGTTCCGTATTCTTTTTTTCTTGTTTTCATCGAAAGTCCGTCCTTTTTCTTCTTTTTTAGAATTATATCTCCAAAAAGCCTTGACAAAATTCCAAAATAGAATTATAATATAAATAATTCCAAAAAAGAATTAAAAAGGGGTGTTTATTATGAAAAAACTTTTTGTTAGGCAGATTTGGCTGTTGGTGTGTGCTGTGGTAATCTTATTTGTTTTCCTTTCGAGCACGTTTTACTACGAAATCCAGTACAAGAATCCGGAAAAGAAATACGAGACCGAGATGATCACGATGGAATTCAGTGAATTCTGTATCAACGAAGAAAAGCGACAGGAATGGATTCAAGAGCATACTCCGGAACATGAATTGGTTGACCATCAGGGACGAATGTTGGAAAACAACGGTATTGGAGCGAAGTCTCGGTATACTCCCTTTAGTTTTATCGGAGATGTATTTGAGAGATTTTTGGACAACTGTAGATTTGACCTATCTGCTTTGCTTGTGAGTCCGTTTAAAAATCTTTTGGTTTATGCCGGTTGTTTGGTTCTTAGCTTGGGTTCTTTGTTCCTTTTTGGAAAGGGAATCTATCGAGGAAGTAAAAATCTGTATTTTGGTTGGCGGGTAAAAAAAGGAAATTATGCCAAAGCTTTTACATCCGTAGAGGGAACAAAACTTTTGTTTGCTCCGATTGGTATTTGGGGAGCTGTTGAATTGTTTCGCTTCTACAATTCGTATTCTTTGGAAAATTTGTTTTTGATAGAAAATACGATTTCCACGAAATACGCATCAATTTCTCTTCTGGGCTTCTTTATTGGTGTTTTGGCAATTTATTGGATTGGTTACGCTATCATTGGAAAGGTCGTCAAAGAAAAAAACAATTAATAAGTTGAAAAAGCAGAGCGTAGTCTCTGCTTTTTCTGTTCTTTAGACTTTTTCGTTGCTTTTTTGGCAAAAATATGGTATACTAATTTTAATAAGAAAACAAGAAAATTCTTTTTGAAAGGAAATCATTATGAAGCTGAATACCAAGAGAACGGTGCTCGTCGGTATGGCGTTCTTTCTGATCTCTGCCTTTTGGCAGGCATACGACGCGATCGTTCCCCTCATTCTGACCAATCACTTTGGACTTCCGCAGACGGCATCGGGTGCCGTGATGTCGATCGACAACGTGCTCGCCGTTTTCCTTTTGCCGATCTTCGGTGCGATCTCGGACAAGGTTCAAACAAGACGCGGACGGCGCACTCCGTTTATCCTCGTCGGCTCGATCGTTGCGATCGCGACTTTTATTGCGCTGACCTTTATTGACAATTATCAGCTCGCCCGCGTAGTAAATGCAGGGATCCCCACGCTTTCCGAGGATGCTGAGCTTCTTCGCAAGGCGGCACTGGAGCTGACGATCGCCAACCCCTTGCCTCTCATCGGATTTATCGCAACGCTTCTCGTGGTTCTCGTTGCGATGGCGACCTTCCGATCTCCCGCGGTGGCGCTGATGCCTGACGTGACGGTCAAGCCTCTGCGTTCGAAGGCAAACGCCATCATCAATCTGACGGGCACGGCGGGCGGTATTCTCGTGCTTGTGCTCGGTATGGTCTTTGCTACCTCGAAAAATCACTATATGCAATACACTCCCTACGTGATTGCCGTCACGGCGATCATGCTGACGGGACTTGTTATTTTCCTTGTTTCGGTGAAAGAAGTCAAGTGGGCGCGGGAGATGGAAGAAGAATCGCTTCGTCTGGGACTCGAAGATGCTGCGCCCGAGGAAGGAGAGAAACGAAAGCTTTCGCGTGCGGAGCGTCGTTCGCTGTTGCTCATTCTTGCATCGGTTGCGCTTTGGTTTATCGGATACAACTCGATCACGAGTAAATACTCGGTCTATGCGACGAATATCCTCGGCTTTGACTTTAATCTTACGCTGATTATCGCGCAGGCGGCAGCCATTGTTTCCTACATTCCCGTAGGAATTGTTTCGTCGAAGATCGGACGAAAGAAAACGATTCTTGGCGGCGTGGTGATCCTCGCTTCTGCCTTCTTTATCGGAAACTTTATTACCTCGTCGACTCCCGAGCTGATCATGTATCCTGTCTTTATTCTGGCAGGCATCGGCTGGGCGACGATCAACGTCAACTCCTTCCCGATGGTTGTCGAGCTGGCGCGTGGCGGTGACGTTGGAAAATACACGGGCTACTATTACACGGCATCGATGGCGGCACAGATCATTGCTCCGATCCTTTCGGGATTTCTGTACGATCTCTTTGGTATGCGCTACGTTTTCTTCGCGTTTGGCACTGCCTTTGTGGCACTCGCCTTTGTAACGATGTTCTTTGTCAAGCACGGTGACGCCAAGCCGATCAAAAAAGAGAGCGTTCTTGAAAATCTTGACGTGGAGGACTAAGGGGAATGGCAATTTTGATCGTTTTGGCAAGTGTCTTGGCTGCGCTTCTTCTTTTGTTTTTTCTATATCTTTTGTTTTTTGTTCGTCCCCGTGCCAAGCAACCGACCGACACGCGATTGCTTTGTGATTACGCGCATCGCGGTCTGCATGGCGGTGGGGTTCCCGAAAATTCTCTTGCGGCATTTGAAAAAGCCTGTGCCGCGGGCTTTGGCATTGAGCTTGACGTTCAGCTCTCGCGCGATGGCGAGGTGATGGTGTTTCACGACTACACGCTCGTCCGTATGACGGGGGTGGAGAAGAAGCTCTGTGAGCTGACGGCAGAGGAGCTCGGTGCGCTTCACTTGGCGGAAACCGACGAGAAGATTCCGACACTTCGCGAGGTGCTGTCTCTTGTCGACGGTCGCGTTCCGCTTCTGGTAGAGCTTAAGGGAGAGAATGGAAATACCGCACTTTGTCCGAAGGTAGCGGAGCTTCTTCGCGAATACCGCGGACCGTATTGCATTGAATCTTTTAATCCGCTCCTGCTTCGCGCGATGCGTCGCGAAATGCCCGACGTTTTTTACGGATTGCTTTACACAAATCTTTGGCGAGAAAAGAAAGGAAACAAGAAACGCTCGGCTCTTGACGTATTGCTATCGGCGATGGTATTCAATTTCCTTGCAAAGCCAAATTTTATTGCGTATAAGGAGAGCTACCGAGAGGAGCTTTGCGTGCGTCTTGCCACGAAATTTTACCGTGCGCCCCGATTTGTATGGACGGTGCGCTCGAAAGAAAATATGGAACTCGCCCATCGCCGTTCGGAACACCCCATTTTTGAAAAAATTGAATAAGATTTGACCTCTTGTCTTTGGCAAGAGGTCAAATTTTTTGTCGAAAAGACAATCTTTGTGCAAAACGTGGAAAATGAACTTTTTTCAAAAAAGACTTGACAAGATTTTTTTGTAAGTTTTCCATACCCCAAAATA
>JAFQPC010000089.1 GCA_017411935.1 Clostridia bacterium
CTTTTTACGGGAGGAGCAAGCCCCTCCCCTACCACAAAATATGAGAAAATTTCAAAGAAACAGCGTAGCCGTGAACATCACAACTACGCTTTCTTCGTTATGGGACATTGAATTATGTTGACACACTTTTCACAGCAACGGATTCTCTGCTTTGAGTCCGAGGTACGACACGTCGATGCGGCGCGGATTGAGCGAGAGGTGCATCCGTCCCTCGAGATACTCGCGTCCAAAGTGCTCAATGTGCTCCTCGGCAAGGCTTTCGAGCACGTCAAGCTCCCACAAAAATCCCTCTGCCCTTTCTTTCTCGCAGAGAAAATCGACCGTCACCGACTCCTTTTCCCATCCGACGACCGCGCTTCGATCAATCGCGACCGTACGGCACAGCAAAAAGGTAACGAGCAGAAAATGCGCAAACGCACCGAAATCCAAGGTTTCGGAATCTCTCACCTCACATCGCGGCGCCATATCGACCGAGCATCCTGTAAGTGCCGAGATCGCCTCGATCTTCTTCCATAAAAATCCGTCGATCCGCTTTTCTTTTCCACGGATCTTCGGTGCCAACGAGGAAAATGACAGCGTATTGATCTCCCACAGAAGCGAGGCAAGCTCCTTTTCATACCTTGCGATCTTGCCCGGCATTCTTCCCGCCGCTTCCTCGGCGAGCTTTTCATTCAGAAGAAAGGTCATTCCGCTTCGCTTGACAAGAAACCGCAGAGTCATCTGCCGATCAAGCTGCGGCACAAGCACGACTGCCGCCGTGCACGAGGGCATCAGCAAAGGAAGAACGATGAGAAGTCTTCCCTCGCCCGTTTCACTCAGGATCGGCTTGGTCTCATAGGAAAAGAGCGCACTCGACACGCGGGAGAGTTCTTCCTCGCTCAGAAGCTCGGAGCATCTCCGTCCGACGGCATTTCTTTCCCACGGCGAGCGACAAGCAACGACCCTTGGCTCGCCCCTGAGAGTCACGACCCATAAGTCGCTGACAAATTTCAAGTTTTTCTGTTCCATCTATGGTTCTCCATCATCAAAACAACAAAGCAGTTCCGTTGCAAAAAACAACGGAGCTGCTTTTTCGATCAAAAAGTCGTCAGATCACGGCAGGTTCTTTGGCAGAGAGACTTCTCTCACCGCGCAAAAGAGGAAGGATCTCGTCAGAAAACCGAAGATCGGTCGTCATCGAGAACTCCTCAAAGAGCATCGTTTTTGCGCGATAGAGGGCATTCTCGTCGGTCGAGCCCACCTTTTTTCCGAGCGACAGAAGAAGCTCGTTATGCTCTGCCACCGTATTGACGAGCACGATGAGCTGCTTTCGGTCACCGAGCGACAGAATTTCGCGGAATTTCAGATTGCGCAAACGGCTCTCCTCGATCCAATCGAGTCGCTCGTAGCGAAGCTCCGAAACAAGCCCCAAAATTTCTTCTGCCGAAAGAAGCGGACGCATCAATGCCATCAGGGCATCGTTGTTCATCGGAACAAACACCGTGGATTTTTCGTCACTCAAAGGAGACAAAATATAATATTTTGCCGTCTCTCCCAGCGCGCCGAAGCGTTCCTCACGAATATCGCAGATCACGCAAACGCCTTCTGCCCGATAACTCACATAGCTTCCGATCTCAAACATCTCCGTCCTCCTTCTTCTGTCTCGTATGTCTCATAGGGTTGCCGATTCTTTCACTACTTATATTTTACCATATTTTCAAATTTTTTTCTTGGGGCATTTTTCACAAAATTCAACTTTTTTCTTAGGAACTTTTGCCCACTTACAGCAAATGCTTGGCGTAGTGCAGTCCTTTTTCATCGCAAATGCGCGCTTCTCTCGTATGGCAGGTGAAAAGCAAGCATTGGAACTGCTCCTCGCAGAGCTTCGAAAGCAAGAGAAGGATCCTTGCCGTGCGCACGTCGTCGATCTGACAGAGCGCATCGTCCAGCATCAACGGCGGAAGATCTTCCTCGAAGAGCTGACTCACCAGCGCGATGCGAAGGCTCAGATATGCCGCATCCCGCGTACCTGCACTGAGCGCGTCTGCCGTGACGGTGAGTTGGTCGGCATCAAGCAGCGTCGGCGTATAATCCGCGCCTGCCGCAAGTGTTTCGTAACGACCTTCGCTGATGATCGACATCATCTCTCCCGCTCTCCGTCCGAGCGCGGGCGCGATATTTCCACTCATCGTTCCCGCCGCCTCGGAAAGCGCCCCCAGCGCAAGCTCGAGCGTTTCGTAATATTCCTCGGCACGGGCGTAGCTCTCGCAGAGCTCGCTGTGTCGGTCGGCAAGCTCGATCGGGTCCTTCGCGTTCGTTTTGACCGAGATCAACTCGATCTGCGATGCACGGAAGCCGTCCTCGAGCGTTTTTGCCTGCCCCTTCAGAAATCTGCGTTCGGTTTCCAGTCTGGTAGGATCGAGAGACGCGAGCGCAGCAGGGTCAACGGTCAGACTTTCTCGGAGCGCCGCCTCGTCATACGACGCAAGCGCACTCTGCTCGTCTGCCAGCGTTTTTGCGAGCGCCGAGCGATTGGCAAGAAGCGCACGAAGCTCCGAAAGATGTGCCGAAATTCTCGTTGCCTCGCGGTCGGCGGCATCGACGGTCAGCTCCACCTCTGCGGCGGGAAGCGTGCGGCGAAGTGCCGTAGCAAGTGCTTCCTCGATCTCACGAACGAGTCCCTCGGCGGCACGGTAAGACGCTTCCGCCTCGATCTGCGCCTTTCCTTCCTCCCGCCGCGCACGAAGCGCTTCGGTACAGCGCGTAAGCGTCGCGGGAAGCGTGTCGGGCGTCTGTCCAAAGCTCTTTGCCAGCGCCAATCGCTTTTTGCGCGCCATCATACTCACCGAGAGCAAGCCCACGCCAAGCAAAGCGCCCACTGCCATAAGGATCGGCGTAACGATCACACCGATAGCGCCAATGCCGAGAAGCGTCAGACCGCCCCCAAGACACAGAGCAAACCCCTTCGAATACTTTTTGAGGCGCGCAAGGATCGCCGATGCACCGCCCTCGGCTTCCAGCCGCTCTCCAAGCTCGGCATCGGCTTCGTCGTAGGTGCGGCTCTCTGCCATCTTGGCAAGCGCTTCTTTCTGAGACGCCTCACGGAGCTTTGCCGTGCGGAGATTGACCGCAAGGGTCCGAAGCGTTGCCGCATCCGCCTCGCAAAGCTCTCTCTCGGTTTTTTGCGCGCTCGTTTTGAGCTCCGAAATCTTTCTGTCAAGCTCGCTCTTTTGCGCCAGCATCTCGCGAAGTCGCTCAAATCTTCGCAGAAGCTCGACCGTACCGAGCTGCGTGAGCTGTTCGCTGACAAGCGAGAGACGCTCGGCGTTTTTCTCGGACTGCTCCTGATTGCGTTTCATTTTTTCTTCCAGCAGACACAGGCGGCGTTCGGTCTCGATCGCCGTCTCCCACTGCTTTTTTGCGTCGTTGATCTGCGCGTTCAGCTCGTACAGAAGCCCGCCCTTGCCATTCTTATGGCGATACTGCACACGGATCTTGTCGAGCTTGTCCTCAATATGCGTAATGTCGGTCGTCTCATCGGCGCTTGAAAGCAGATTTCGGATCGCATCCGCGCCCTTCTTTCCGCCAAGGTCGGAAAGCCGCATCTGACCGATGCCGCAAGTGTTTTCAAAGATCTCCTTCGGCACGCCGAGGAAGACCTCGCCCGCCTCTTTCCCGGGAAAAGCGATCTCTCCCGAGGCGTGGTGATAGATGTTCATTCGTTCGTTGCCCGAGCGTCCGCTCTCGGTAAAGCTTCGCTCAATGCGGTATTCCCGTCCCTCGTGACGCACGCGCATACTGCCGACGGCACGGTGTCCGCGCCAACTGACCGAACGCTCGCGGTCCTCGTGTCCCTTGCGGGGCATTCCGTAGAGCATAAATTTGATAAAGAGCCAAACCGTGCTCTTGCCCGCTTCGTTTTCGCCCTCAAAAATGTTGAGTCCCTCGGAGAGGTCAAACTGCCTGCCCGAAAGTCCGCCGAATTCGACAATGTTCAAGGATAAGATCTTCATCGTTTGCCCTCCTCGGTTGGAATTGCCCGTCCGTCGATGGCACAAAGTCCGATCTGAAGTGCCTTCGCCGCGCGACGGCGCACGACGGGATCATCGTCGGTAAGCTTGGGGTAGAGCGCACGGTACAGCGCTCCGCGGATCGTGATATCGTTTTTCAGGAAATTTCCGTCGCTGACGGGAATCGTGAGGTTTTGCAAGTCAAGATACGCCAATCCTAACGACATTTGGTTAGTTTCATCTAACACGGAAGATAGAATTTCAGGGTCGGCATTGCCTACCAGATAGAGACGCAGGTGAGTCGTTCCCTGTTCCACCGAACGCCGCACCGAGTCTTCGATCACAGAGCACATCGTTTTCTCGTCGGAGTACGCTGTGAGGTCCAGCTCGCGGATCGTATAACAGGTCTGAGAAAGAATTCTTCGCTCGATCTTCGGAGAAGCCCCTTCTTCCAGCGTGACGATCAGCACACCGCCCTCCGAAAGCTCGTCAAAGCTTCTGCCTTCGGCAAATCCGCAATATTGTATGCGCTCGTCGTGGAGCTTCGGCGGTTTGTGAATGTGACCGAGCGCAGCGTAATCAAAGCCGCCGCGAAGAATATCGCCCTCGGTGACGGGCGCCGAGCGGGAGATCGGCGAGGTCAGATCGGCGTGCGCGCAAAGCAGATGACACCAGCCTTCCTTTTCGGGGATCGTCGCTCCCGCGAGCGGAGACTCGGAAAGAAATGCCGAGGTAAACGCATAGCCAAACACGCGCGTGTGCAGCTCCTCGATCTCAAAGCATTGAAGCTCGGTCGAGCTGAAAACGTAGACATGGTCCGGAAGCTCCGCGGTCCGATAAAAGCTTCCCTCCGCATAAGGATCGTGGTTGCCGGGGGCAATGACGACAGGGCAAGCACTCTCACGCAAAAGCTTCTGCAAGAGTGCCGCTGTCTCGGGGGTCGTGTGACGACCGTCAAAGAGGTCGCCCGCCATCAAGATCAGGTCGCATTCTTCTTTCTTCGCACAAGCAAAAATACGGCGCAACAGCGCACGTTGCGCCTCGCGTTTTTCGTCGGCTCTCGCTCCCTCGTCGGAGCAAAAAGGGCTGTCAAGGTGGAGATCTCCCGTATGTAAAATCTTCATCGTCGATGACTCCTTTCAAAAAAAGGATTTTAAGTTAGTTTTCTCTAACGCCCAAAGTTCTTTCACTTCAGTTTATCTTAATTTCATTATACCATATTTCTTGCAAAAACGCAAGAAATACTTTCACCTTTTTTCTTTTTTTACATAGAATGAGAATGTTAGACTTGAGAGAAGATTGTTCAAAGGAGGAATTGGATTTTGTTAGTCAATATTCCATACGATCGTATGCGCGCTGTCGAATATGCAAGAAGATGGGCGCTTTCGCGCAACCCACTCTTTATCGACTTTACGGGTCAGGGCGGAAACTGTACCAATTTCGTCTCCCAATGTCTCTTTGCAGGGTGCGGCGTGATGAATTTCACACCGACCTTCGGGTGGTATTACCGATCGCCAAGCGACCGAGCCCCTGCTTGGTCGGGGGTAGATGAGCTTTACCGATTTCTCATTGGCGTCACGGAGTTTGTTGAGGCTAACGGAGGCGTCGGTCCGTACGCCACCGACGCGCGAGAGAGCCGAAAGATCGAGCTTGGCGACGTCATTCAGCTCGCCAATGAAGCGGGGGATTTTTATCATACGCTGCTCATTTGCGGTTTTACCGAGAACGACGTCCTCGTTTGCGCGCAATCCGACGACGCGCTCGACCGACCGCTCTCGACCTACGGTTACGCCTCGCTCCGCGTCCTGCACATCGAGGGCGCGCGCATCGAATTTGATACCGATACGAGCTTCGAGAATCTTCTGAACGGAACTTCTTTACCCGAGGGGTAAGCAAATGCCGCAAGCAGTGCTTGCGGCTTTGTTTCTGTTTCAATTTCGGTTTTATGTTCAGTCTTCGATATCGGTCAGCTTGGAAACCGTCGTTCCCAAAGCTTCGGCAATTTTGAAAAGAGTTTTCAGAGACGGACAAAAATAGCTGCTTGGTCCTTCAAGTTGAGAGATATAACCTGCGGAAAGGTCGCATGCCTCGGCGAGTTCTTCCTGCGTCATTCCTTGGAGCTTACGATAGTACGCGATCTTTAAGCCGATTTTAATCAAATTCATTTTATATTGACTATCCAGCATATTCCACCTCTCAATTTTTTCTTACAAAAATATTATACCCTATTTACAAGAAAAAGATTATATGATAAAATATAGTAAACAATAGGTATAATATAAGGTTTTAAAGAAATTAAATAGGAGAAGTAAAATGAAGCTGTTAATTGTGGGGTCGAGAAATATCAAAAAATTTTCTCTTTCGGAGTACGTCTCCTCGGAGGTTACTCTTATCATCAGTGGCGGAGCGAACGGCATTGACCGTTTGGCGGAAGAATATGCGGATATCCATCGCATTTCAAAATTGATTTTACGCCCTGATTATGCAAGATACGGCAAAGCCGCTCCGCTCAAACGAAACGAAGAAATGGTTTCGCTCGCCGACGCAGTTTTGGTCATTTGGGATGGGGCTTCCAAGGGAACGAAATACACCGCCGACTTTGCCAAGAAGAAAAACAAACCGCTAACACTTCTGGTCGTTTCCAACACAAATCCGTAAAAATTCGCACCCTTTTGGCTCGATGCAGACATAAAATCTTTTTTACAAACCGGTAGGGGCGTTCTGTGAACGCCCGCGGACGACCAAAGGTCGCCCCTACGGTGTGGGTGGGAATTTACACCCTTGTCCCCTCGGCGCAGACACGAAGTTCTATGAAAAAAGCGTAGCCGTAAAAACGGCTACGCCTTTTGTATTGTGCTTATTTCGTTTCTTTCGTCTTGTCGGCCACGTAACGGTGAATGCCCGAAAAATCCGAAACGAGAATACAACCGACGGGACAGACAGACGCGCACGTATTGCAGTTCTTACAGAGCTCGTAATTGATGCGCGCCAGATTGTCAACGACCTTGATCGCCCCCTCAGGGCAGTTCTTTTCGCACATTTTACAACCGATGCAACCCTGATCGCACTTCTTGCGTATCACCGCGCCCTTTTCCTGATTATTACAGGTCACGAGCACGCGCTCGACGTCCGCCATCAGCTCGATGATGCCGCGCGGACAAGTCTTGGCACAAAGTCCGCAACCAACACACACCCGCGCGTTGATATGCGCGATGCCTTTTTCAATACAGATCGCGTTCTGCGGACAAACGCTCACGCAGTCGCCAAGTCCGATACAACCGTAATTGCAAACGCCGGCGCCACCGTACATCGTCTTTGCCGCCGCACAGCTTGCGATGCCTGCGTATTCCATTTTTTTCGAGGTGTGATCGCAATCGCCGTAACAGTGGATCACCGCCACCTGCTCGACCACGTCCTCGGCTTCGACCCCGAGAACGTCAGCGATCTGCTTTGCCACACCGTCACCACCGGGAATGCAGAGATTGGTCTTGACCCCACTCTCCTCGGCAAGCGCCTTCGCATAGCCGTCACAGCCCGCATAGCCGCACGCGCCGCAGTTGGCACCGGGCAGACATTCGCGGATCTCTCCGATCTTCTCGTTTTCCTCGA
>JAFQPC010000090.1 GCA_017411935.1 Clostridia bacterium
AATTTTACTTTCGCGAAAGAAAAAGTAACACGAATCCTTATGCGTCGATCTTCATATCGCCTGTCTTGATCCAACCGAGCTTACGGAAGATCTCGTTGAAAATAAAGGAAAGCACGGCGGGGAGAACGATGCAGACAAGCACGAGTCCGATCCAGAACATCGCGTCGGTCTTTTCTGCCGCGTCGATCACGCCGATCGGTCCGACGAGACCGCACGTTCCCATTCCTGCGGCAACGCCCGAGCACTTGAGCTGAAAGACCATCGTCGAGATGGGTCCCGTGACGGCAGCGGCAAGCGTCGGTGCGAGCCAGATCACGGGCTTCTTGACGATATTGCCCATCTGGAGCATCGAGGTACCGAGCCCCTGCGAAACGATGCCGCCCCAACGGTTCTCACGGAAGCTGATCACGGCAAAGCCGACCATCTGCGCGCAACAGCCTGCGACACACGCGCCGCCTGCGAGCAAGAAGCCCTCGGACGTTCCGTTCATCAGCGACACGGCAAATGCCGCCTCGGAGAAGATCATCGCGCAGATCGCCGCCGACGAGATCGGGAGCGTCAGAACAACGCCCATTACGACCGACAGAACGATGCCCATCAGAAGGGGCTGGAAGGTCGTCGCGAGCGAAACGAAGGTGCCAAGATAGTACATCACGTAAGAAACAAGGGGACAGATGAGCCAGCTTGCGACAAAGCCGACCAAAAGCGTCACGACGGGCGTAACAAGAATATCGACCTTGGTCTTCTTCGAAACGAGCTGTCCGATCTCACACGCGACGATCACAGCAAAGAACGCGCCCGCAGGACCTGCGGCGTAGAAAACACCCGAGCCGTCGCCTACCGTTGCCGCCCACTTGAGGATCGAGCCGTCCGAAACGATCGCGCCCATTGCGTTCGACATCGCTCCCACCGCCGCGCAGGAGAACATCACGAGGGGATGCGCGCCGAGACGGTGCGCGATGGCAACGCCGATCGCCATTCCCGTGGCAGCTTTTGCGTATGTAGCAATGGTGTTGAGAAATTCAAGCTCGGTGTACTTAAAGAGCGTACCAAAGATCGTTCCGATCAGCAGCGACGCGAAAAGACCGAGCGCCATCGCACCCATCGCGTCAATGAAATAACGGTGAAGATATTTTTTTACGGTTTCCATAAAAATTCCTTTCTGCTCCCTGTCAAACGTCGGGAGAACGCGGTCTTATTTTAAAAATTTCGTATCTTTTCGAGTTCTTCCGAAAGCTCTGCGTAAACGTAGAGCGAGCCGAGGCAAACGAGAGGCTTTCGGTCACGCTTGGCGGCGGCGAGCGCCGCGGTGAGCGCCTCGCGGAGCGTGGGATAGGCTTCGGCGGCAACGCCCTCAGAACGAAGCGTTTCGGCATACTCGGACGCGTCCAGCGCACGAGGGCTGTCGGGGGTCAGGGTAAAGGCACGCTCGGAGACCCTCGCAAGATCGCGCGCGATCGCCGTATAGTCCTTATCGCGGAGCACGCCCGAGAGAAGATACACCTTCTCGTCAAAATAGATCCCAAGACTTTCGACTGCCGATGCCACTCCCTGCGGATTATGCGCTCCGTCAAAGAGGAAGATCGGCGCATCAAGGAGCTTTTCAAAGCGTCCGCACCAACGCGCCGAGGCAAGACCGTTTCGTACGGCTTCCTCGGAAATTTCAAGTCCTCGCTCACGGAGCAGATCGACGGCGCTCAGCACCACGCAGGCGTTCCTCGGCTGATATGCGCCGAGCAAAGAGAGGTGTAGGTCTCTGCGCGCTCCGAACTCAAAGTCGGTGCCGTCGAGCGTCATCTTCTGCACACGCAGCTTGCTGTAATCGATGCGGTAAAAGTCCGAGCCGCGCTCTCTCGCGACCTCGGCGATCACCCCTGCGGCAGCCTCGTCGTCGCCGCCAAAGAGCACGGGCGCTCGGTCCTTGATGATGCCCGCCTTCTCCCTCGCGATCGCCTCGACCGTGTCGCCAAGGAAAGCGGTGTGGTCGAGCGCAATGCCCGTGATGACCGAGAGCATCGGATCTCGGATGAGGTTGGTCGAATCGAGTCTGCCGCCCATTCCGACCTCAAGGATCACAATCTCCACGCCGTGACGGCGGAAATATTCAAAGCCGATCGCGGTAATCAGCTCAAATTCGGTCGGTTTGTCCTCCATCGCGTCGGCAATGGGTTTGACAAGCTCGGTAAGCTCGGCAAGCTCGCCGTCCGAGATCGGCTCGCCGTCCACGCACATTCTCTCGTTAAAAAAGCGAAGATAGGGCGAGGTATAGCGTCCCGTATGCAGACCCGCCTCACGAAGGATCGCATCGAGCATCGCGCAGAACGAGCCCTTACCGTTCGTGCCCGCGACATGGACGAAGCGAAGGTTTTTCTGCGGATCGCCGAGCGCCTCGCAGAGCCGCGTAATGCGGTCAAGTCCCGGCTTGCAGAAGGTCCAGGAGACCGAGTGGATATAATTGAGAGCTTCTTCGTAGGTCATTTGGGTCTCCTTTCGGTTTCGATGCGAATGAGCCGCTCAAGGGCGCGGTTTTTGAGTACGGCGGTCAGAAGCAGAGCTTCGAGCGCGCCGATGATGACGTAATTGAGAAGCCGCCAGAGCATCAGAATGCCGATCGGCATTGCGTAAAAGGCGGCAAGTCCGAGCGTTTTGACGAGCACCGAGCCCAGAAGATGCGCGCCCGTGACCGCAAGCGTCACGCGTGCGCCGACGGGAAGCTTTCCTGTCAGACGATAGAGCAACCCCGACGAAAATCCGATCAGCGCCGCGCCGACCGTGACGATCGGATTGATGGCGTATCCGACGAGCAGACAGCCGACAAGATCTGCGGTGACTCCGACGATGACACCGACCGTCGGTCCGAATGCCATTCCCGCGAGCAGGATCGGCAGATTTTCAAAGCTGAATCGAAGCACGTCCCCGCCTCGAATGGCGAGATATTTGCCAAGGACGATGCTCATTGCGCAAAGAAGCGCGGAGATCGTCAGAATGCGAAGCGTTCCAAAGGCGGCGACACGGCGGTTTTGTTTTTTGTTTGACATAAAAAATCCTCCCTTCCTCGACTTACATAAGGCGAAGGAAAAGAGGTACGCGACCGTGATGCCCTTTTGCCGTATGAAGCGGGATGCAGAATGCGGGCCGCAAGCTTTTGCTTTTCGTCCTTGCGGCAACTCCCCGTCCGCAAAGCACTTAACGCCCGTACTCTTACTCTTCTGTACGATATTTTTCATAGGTTTCCCTATTCTTCCT
>JAFQPC010000091.1 GCA_017411935.1 Clostridia bacterium
CCTCGAAAATGAAAATTGAATGCTGATATAAGAAAGGACCGCACAGATGAAAATCACAAAAATCGAGCCGATTTTATCGGGTAACAGGCATTTGTTCGTTAAGGTTCACACCGACGAAGGGATCGTCGGTCTTGGGGAATCCGGACTTTGGGCGATGAGAGAGGGGGTTGTCGGAACCCTGAAATGCTTGGAGCCTGTTTTGGTCGGCGAAGACGTCAACCGAATCAATTTTATCAACGAAAGATTATACGAAGAGCATCAATTCAAGGGAATGAATATCCAGAGCGCCATTTCCGCCATTGACCTTGCGCTGTGGGATATCAAGGGCAAGGCGTTGGGTGTTCCCGTATATGATCTGTTTGGCGGCAAGTATCGAGATAAAATCCGCGTATGGCGTCACATTACACCAAGCAACGATAATGAATTATTCAGAGCACTGTTGCTTGAAGCAAAGGAAGAAGGCTTTACGGCGGTCAGGATCAATCCTTGCCGTGATATGGAAGGCTTTGCCTCTTCCAAGCGACTTGCAACGATGTATCAAAGAATCGCGTTTGCCAGAGAGGTTCTCGGCGACGAAATTGACATTGCCATCGAAATCCACCGAGAGCTGAACGGGGACGAATCGCTGATGCTCTGCAAAATGCTGGAGTCCTTGAATATCCTCTTTTTTGAAGACCCGATCCGTTCGGAAAACATTGAGCCCCTGAAAGAATTCACGGCAAAAACCGTCGTTCCGATCGCCGCAGGCGAGCGATGCATCAGTATTCAGGAATTTGAAATGATGCTGAATGCGGGAATGAGGATCGCAAGACCCGACGTATGCACCCTGGGTGGCTTTACGGGAAGTATGAAGGTTTGTGCTTTGGCAGAGGCGCACCACGCCTACATCGTTCCGCACGTTCCCGTCAGCGTAATCAACATTGCGGCAAGCTTACATATGGCGGCAGCGATCCCCAACTTTTTAATTATGGAGACCTTCCCGCCAAAGACCTTCCATCAAGCATTGGACTGTATGGGAGATGATAAATTCAAGCTCAAAGACGGCTATATGGAGATCCCCGACGGACCGGGTTGGGGCGTTGATTTGGCGGACGACATTGAGCAAAGAAATCCCTACGTAACGATTCCTTGGAAGCTCGACCAGTACCATTGTTACGGCGGGGCAGACACCACGGATAAAACACAAAAGAAAAACTCCTGACAAAAAAAGCGTAGCCGTGAAATTTTTTCACGGCTACGCTGTTTCTTTGAAATTTTCTCATATTTTGTGGTAGGGGAGGGGCTTGCTCCTCCCGTAAAAAGCAAAGATATCGCAATCTTAAAAACGGGAGGCGAAACGCCTCCCCTACAACCAAATAATATTCAACACCGTAGGGGAGGGGTTTCCCCTCCCGCAAGATAGCTCCGATCAAAGCGGGAGGAGCAAGCCCCTCCCCTACCAAGGTTGGCAAAAGACTTTCTTATCGGTACTTACCATATCTTAATGCTCTCTTTATTTGATCCTTCTTACCTCGCCCGTGGGGGGCAATCCCCTCTCGTAGGCGCGGAGCACGGCGGAGATCTCTTTTGGGGTTTCTACCGTAAAAATAAAATGCTGTCTTGTCAGACCAAGCCGTAACAGCTCGTTCTTCTTATCCGCCATATAGTGCGATACCGAATTGACGATCAGACTTCGGTGCTTCCAGACACGAAGCACGGGAAAATGCACTCCTCGGCGGTCGGTAAGCTGTGCGCGTCCACCCATACAGCTCTCGCACGAGCCGAGCTCCTTGCCAACGCACTTCTCGGTCACCATCAAGGGGATCCGTCCGTAGACCGTCACGCGGCTCTTGCCGCCAATGTCGCGCAACTGCGGCAGGGTCATTTCGGGCGAGAGCAGGTAATCGTCAAGCCCTCTCTCCTCGTACGTCACGGCGGTACGGCGATTGGTGATATTCAGGCGAAAATCTCCGTGCGGCACAAGGCTCGTTCCCGCAAGAAGCGAGAAATGTCCGAGATTTCCGACCAGCGCGTGACGCGCGCCGAGCTCCTCGGCGCGGCGAAGAAGCTTTGCGATCTCCTCGCGCTCTCCGTCAAAGATCACGGGCGGGAGCAGAACGCCGTTCGTTTGTCCGTCGTAGTTTTCGAGCGGAGAATAAATCACGTCAAAAAAGTCGTATGCTTCCTCGGGAATGCGATCGGGGAAATAAAAGACCGCCGAACGGCTTGCTTCTCCTTTTTCGAGGATCGGAAGCGGTGAGATCTCGCGAAAATCGTCCGACGACCGCTTCGGCTGTGCCGCCTCGGTCAGCGCGTCCGACGCCGCGCGGCGAAGCGCATTGAGCGACGAGACGGGGAGCATCAAGCCGTCCTCGACCTCGGCACTCATCTCGGTTGCGACATAAGGGGTCGCGCCAAGCTTTGTGACACTTCGGAGCACGCTCTCTCCACTCATCGGCGCGTTTTTCGCGATCTGCGGAACTTCCCCTGCGACCGTCACCGAGCGACCGTCTCTCACCGTCAGCGTCAGCGACGCGGGACTGTCTTTTGCCAGTGTCACCGAAAGAGAGACGGGAAGCTTTCTCGTGATCTTATCAAAGGGAGTGAGCACCCGCGAGCTCTGCTTGTCGGCATCGGTTCGAACACCGAGCATCTTGCGGTCAATGCGTCCCGTATAATATCCGTCGGTAAAACCGCCGCGCGAGAAGATCGAGGCAAGCTCGCGCATCTCGTCGTCATTCGCACCTCGGTTTTCGTCGAGGAGCCGTCGCCAGATGCGTGCCGTATCTCGAACGTATTCGGGCGATTTCATTCTTCCCTCGATCTTAAACGACGCAATTCCCATCTCACAAAGCTCGGGAACGTAACGGGCAAGGCTCAGATCCTTCAGAGAGAGAGGATAGCCTTGCTTTTTGCCTTCTCCAAAGGGAAGACGGCAGGGCTGAGCGCATTCGCCGCGATTACCGCTTCGTCCGCCGACCAGCGAAGAAAACAAGCACTGTCCCGAATGGCAAACACAGAGTGCGCCGTGAACAAAGACCTCTGCCTCGATGGGAGACTCTTTCACGAACGAGCGAAGCGCGTCGGCAGGCATCTCACGGGCGCAAACCATACGTGAAAAGCCCATCTCGCAAAGCGCCTTTGCCGCGTCGGCGCTATGCCCCGACACCTGCGTGCTTGCGTGAAGATCAATCGGGATCCGTTCGCGGATCATTCTCGCGCATCCGAGATCGGCTAAGATCAGCGCATCCACACCAAGCAGATAGGCTTCCTCGGCGGCGCGGAGCATCGCGTCGGTCTCTTTATCGTAAACAAGCGTATTGGCAGTAAGATAGATCTTCGTTCCGTAGGCATGCGCGAGAGCAATTCCCTCGCGAAGCTCCTCGGACGTAAAATTTTTTGCCCCCATTCGGGCGTTAAAGGAAGTTCCGCCAAGGTAGACGGCATCCGCGCCCGCGTCGATGGCGGCGGCAAGTGCCGCGGGAGATCCCGCAGGGCATAAAAGCTCGGGTTTCTTCGGTTGCTTCGTCATACGCCATCTCCTTTTCAAAATTCGTTATCCTTATTATATCCCTTTCCTTTTGGAATGTCAAGTGCGCAAACGGCAAGATTTGACCTTTTTGTTACAAAACTGTTGACAAAATAGGAAATCTATGGTAAGATAAATTAGAGAAATTTGGGCTCTCAAGCATTATTTAATTTGAACGGTAAATACTATTTTTGCATGACAAAAAAGAAAGGACAAAATCTTATTATGATGCATTCCGAAAAAGAGCGTAAAGCAAAAGAAAAAATCCTCAAGCAGGTAGATAAATACTGCAAGCAATATCACGCGAAAGCACCCTATCAGGAGGGCGACCGCATTCCTTACGCTTCCCGTGTATATGACAGCGACGAGATGTGCAATCTCGTAGACAGCGCACTCGAATTCTGGCTCACCTCGGGCAGATATACCGATGAATTTGAAAAGAAATTCGCCGAGTACCTCGGCGTTCGCCATTGCAGCCTCGTGAACTCGGGCTCGTCGGCAAATCTTCTTGCGTTTATGACGCTGACCTCTCCCCTGCTCGGTGAGAGATGCGTTCGCCGCGGAGACGAGGTCATTACCGTTGCCGCAGGCTTCCCCACGACGGTCACACCGATGATCCAGTACGGCGCTGTGCCCGTATTCGTGGACGTGACCATTCCTCAGTACAATATCGACGTCACAATGCTCGAGGCGGCGCTCTCCGAAAAGACCAAGGCAGTGATGATCGCTCATACCCTCGGAAATCCCTTTGATCTTTCGGCTGTGAAGGCATTTTGTACCAAGCACGATCTGTGGCTCATCGAGGATAACTGTGACGCGCTCGGCTCGGAATACACCCTTGACGGTGTCGTCCGCAAGACGGGTACGGTCGGTGACATCGGAACGAGCAGCTTCTATCCCCCCCACCATATGACGATGGGCGAGGGCGGTGCCGTTTATACCGACAATCCTCTGCTCTCCAAGATCATCCGTTCGATCCGTGACTGGGGACGTGATTGCGTCTGCCCCTCGGGTATGGACAACTTCTGTCAGCACCGTTTCGATCATCAGTACGGCGAGCTTCCCTTTGGATACGACCACAAGTACGTATATTCTCACTTCGGTTACAATCTCAAGGCAACCGATATGCAGGCAGCTGTCGGATGCGCTCAGCTCAAGAAATTCCCGAGCTTCGTCGAACGCCGTCGCCACAACTTTGCTTACCTCAAGGAAAAGCTCGCGCCCGTCGCGGACAAGCTCATTCTGCCCGAGGCTTGCGAAAATTCCAACCCCTCTTGGTTCGGATTCCTTCTGACCTGCCGCGAGGGCATCGACCGTGAAAAGGTCGTCAGCTATATCGAGAAGAAGGGCGTACAGACGAGAATGCTCTTTGCGGGCAACCTCACAAAGCACCCCTGCTTTGACGAAATGAGAAAGAGCGGAGAGGGATACCGTGTGGTCGGCGACCTCGCAACCACCGATCGCATTATGACCGATACCTTCTGGATCGGTGTTTATCCCGGTATGACCGACGAAATGCTCGATTATATGGCAAAGACTGTGATCGAGGCAGTTCAGCAGTAACATTCAATTTCCAAAAAGGAGAAACTCATGGGTGAGATCAAGCTTTTAGACTGCACTCTCAGAGATGGCGGTTATATTAATGATTGGAATTTCGGCCATGATAACCTTGTCAGCGTATTTGAGCGTCTGGTAGACGCGGGCGTGGACATCATCGAGGTAGGTTTCCTCGATGACCGCCGCGAGTTCGATATCAACCGCAGTATTATGCCCAACACCGACAGCGTCGGAAAGATCTTCGGAGAACTCGACCGCAAGCAGGCGATGGTCGTCGGAATGATCGACTACGGCACCTGCGCGCTCTCGAATATTTCTCCCGCCAAGGACAGCTTCCTTGACGGCATCCGCGTGATCTTCAAAAAGCATCTGCGCGAGCAAGCGATGGAATATTGCGGAGAGCTCAAAAAGCTCGGCTACAAGGTATTTGCCCAGCTCGTGTCGGTCACGAGCTACGACGATGACGAGATGCTCGATCTCGTTCGTCTTGCCAATCACTACAAGCCCTATGCCGTATCAATGGTCGATACCTACGGGCTGATGCATCAAAACAATTTGTTGCACTATTTCAAGCTTCTTGATGACAATCTCGATCCCGAGATCGGTCTTGGTTACCACGCGCACAATAACTTCCAGATGGGCTACGCCAACTGTATCGCGATGCTCTCGAATAAGATCGAGCGTACGATGGTCGTTGACGGAACGATCTACGGCATGGGAAAGAGTGCGGGCAACGCACCGATCGAGCTGATCGCGATGCATATGAATCACGCGCTCGGCAAGGATTACCGTATTTCTCAGATGCTTGAGGCGATCGACTCGAATATCATTCAGTTCTACACGCCCGCGGCTTGGGGATACAATATGTTCTATTACCTTGCCGCATCGAACGACTGCCATCCGAACTACGTGTCGTATCTGATGGAAAAGCGCACGCTTTCGGTCAAGTCGATCAATGAAATCCTCGGAAAGCTTGAGGGAGAGAAGAAGCTGCTTTACGATAAGAACTATATCGAGGCGCTCTACGTCGACTACGAGAAAAACGAGATCAATGACGAAGAAGACAGACTTGCGCTCGGCGAATTGCTCCGTGGCAAAAACATTCTCGTTCTCGGTCCGGGTGCGACGATGGAATCCGATACGGTCAAGAAAAAGATCCTTCGCTACGTTGAGGAAGAACACCCGACTGTGATCTCGATCAACTATATTCCGAAGTCCTTACGCCCCGACTACGTCTTTTTGAGCAACTCGAAGCGCTATCTTCAGCTTGCCTCGAAGCTCAGCCGAACAAGCCAGACGATCATCGCGACCTCAAATCTGACCGAAACCACTACGGGCGCTTTTGCCTACCGTCTCAACTACGGCTCGCTCATCGACCTGAATACTGAAATTATCGACAACTCGCTTGTAATGCTCCTCAAGGCGCTTATCAGCATCGGTGTTGATAAAGTACAGCTGGCAGGCTTTGACGGTTATTCCCTGCGCGCTTCGAACTACGTTCAGGCGAATATGGAATACGATTTTATTAAGAAAAAGGTCGGCTATCTGAATGCCTACGTGACCGAATTCCTCGAAAGTGTCAAGGATCAGCTCACCGTAGAATTTCTGACGAAGTCTCATTATGAGGAATAAGTATGAACCGCTACGATTTAGCTATCTTTGATTTGGACGGAACGCTCCTCGATACCACCGAGGGGGTTCTGTCTGCCGTAAAATACACAATGAATGAAATGGGCTTTGCTATTCCGGATGACAAAGCCCTTTCTGCCTTTATCGGACCGCCCATTCAGGATTCTTTTGCAAGAACCTACGGACTTGAGGGCGAGATCCTTCAGAAGATCGCGACGATCTTCCGAAACAAATACAGCACCGAGGAATATCTGCTGCTCGACAAGCCCTACGACGGCATTTTCGAGCTCTTCGAAGAACTTTGCCGACGCGGCATTCGTCCTGCGGTCGCGACCTACAAGCGCGAGGATTACGCGCTGACACTGCTCCGACATTTCGGATTTGACCGCTACACCGACGTGATGTTTGGCGGCGACCACGAAAATAAGCTCAAAAAGAAGGACATCATCGAGAAATGTATGACCGTCAGCGGCGTACCGAAATCGCGCGCCGTGATGATCGGCGACACTGCGTTCGATGCCATCGGTGCAGAAGGAATGGGCGTCGATTTTCTCGGCGTGACCTATGGCTTCGGCTTTGAGACGAAAAAAGACGTCGAGGACGGCTACTCGGTCGGCAGTGCCGAC
>JAFQPC010000092.1 GCA_017411935.1 Clostridia bacterium
CCTCCCCTACAACCAAATAATATTCAACACCGTAGGGGAGGGGTTCCCCCTCCCGCAAGATAGCACCGATCAAAGCGGGAGGAGCAAGCCCCTCCCCTACCAAGTTTGGCAAAGAACTTCCTTGTGGTGCGTCAAGTTATGATAAAGCACCAAAGAAAACCGCCCGACCAAAAAAGGTCGGGCGATGATAGTTTTTTTACTTGTAAAGAGGGAAACGGCGGCAGATCTCGGCAACCTCGGCACGAACGGCAGCTGCGTTTGTATCAAAGTCGCGTGCAACCATACCAAACAGACGAGCGATCGTCTTCATTTCCTCAACACCGAGACCGCGCGAGGTCACGGCAGGCGTACCGACACGGACACCCGAGGTGACAAAGGGCTTTTCGGGGTCGTTGGGGATCGCGTTCTTGTTGACCGTGATGTGAACGGCGTCAAGTCTTGCCTCAAATTCCTTGCCCGTGATCTTCATCGGACGAAGGTCGACGAGCATCAGGTGGTTGTCTGTACCGCCCGAGACGAGGTCAAAGCCCTCGGCAAGAAGCCCCTTGGCAAGAACGCTTGCGTTCTCGACGATGTTGTGCTGGTAAGCCTTAAACTCGGGGGTGAGAGCCTCACCAAAGCAAACTGCCTTCGCAGCAATCGTGTGCATCAAAGGACCGCCCTGCGTACCGGGGAAGATCGCCTTGTTGATCTTCTTGGCAAGCTCCTCATCGTTCGTGAGGATCAGACCGCCGCGAGGACCGCGGAGCGTCTTGTGCGTTGTCGTGGTAACGATGTCGGCGTAGGGAACGGGCGAGGGATGCTCGCCTGCGGCAACAAGACCTGCGATGTGTGCCATATCGACCATAAAGTAAGCGCCGACCGAGTGTGCGATCTCTGCCATCTTTTCAAAATCAATGGTTCTCGGATATGCCGAAGCACCGGCAACGATCAGCTTCGGCTGATGCTTCTTTGCAAGCTTTTCGAACTCCTCAAGGTCGATGCGCTCGGTCACGGGATTTAATTCATAGGGAATAAAATTGTAGTACATTCCCGAGATATTGACGGGGCTTCCGTGCGTCAGATGTCCGCCGTGCGCCAGACTCATACCCATTACGGTGTCGCCGGGCTGAAGAAGCGCGAAGTAAACGGCAGTATTTGCCTGCGCGCCGCTGTGGGGCTGTACGTTTGCGTACTTGGCACCAAAGAGCTTGCAAGCGCGCTCGATGGCGATCGTCTCAGCAACGTCAACGCACGAGCATCCGCCATAGTAACGCTTGCCGGGATAACCCTCAGCATACTTGTTCGTCAGCACCGAGCCCATCGCGCAAAGCACGGCTTCGGAAACAACGTTCTCCGATGCGATCAGCTCGAGTCCGTCGGATTGACGGTCAAATTCAGCAGTAATGGCAGCGGCAATCTCGGGGTCGGTTGCCGCAATGGTTTTGATCATATCCTGAACCATAATCATTCTCCTTTATTTTCAAAGATATTATTATTATAATAGAAATTTGACAAAAAAACAAGAGGATTTTCAAAAAATCATTTTTTTTATAAAATTTGCCGAGAATCATTGACAAAACCCAGAGGGAAATGGTATAATAAATATGTTATAGCCCCCTTGCAAATAAGAGAACGATCGGAGGATGGCAGATTGGAAATAGCAATCATCGCACACGACTTAAAAAAAGAGCTGATGGCTCAGTTTTGTATCGCCTATTGCGGCACGCTCAGCAAACACAATCTTTGCGCCACTGCCGTAACCGCCAGCTATATTTCCGAAGCGACGGGACTTCATATTGATCGTTTGATGTCGGGAGAGTACGGCGGCGAGGAGCAGGTCGCATCCCGAATTGCATATAATGAGATCGACATTCTTCTGTATTTCAGAGACACCCGTCCGACGGCGACAGTAAAGCCTGCCGAGATGGAGTTGCTTCGCGCTTGCGACCAGTTCAACATTCCCGTAGCAACCAATATTGCCACGGCAGAGACCATCATTACTGCGCTTGAACGCGGCGACTTGGATTGGAGAAATTTCATCAATCCGCATTCTGAGTACAATCAGAAGAAAAAATAATTCGCGGAAGCTTGCGAAAAAAGTCCCAAGAAAGAGACAAAGCAGAGAGAGGATCCACGGCTGAAAGATCCTTTTGTCAGACCTCTTGACGATACCGCTTTTCGTGCCGCGAAGAAAGTGAATACCCAAAGAGTGAAAACTTCGGGTGGAACCGTGCAGAGAAAGCTTTGCACCCCGAACGGAAAAAACCGTTCGGGGTGTTTTTATTTTGAATTTATTTTTTGGAGGATATGATTATGAACATCAAATTCGGAGAGGTCGTTCTCGAGAAGAACGAGCCGATCACCGTCTATGAAGCGGCAAATGAAGCGGGTCTTATGAGCCGCGCGGTCATTGCGGCAAAGCTCGACGGAAAGGTCGTCGCACTTTCGACTCCCATCGAGGGAGACGCTGAGGTGGCGCTTCTTACCTTTGCCGACGAGGACGGCGCACACGTTTTCCGTCACTCGGCATCGCACGTGCTTGCACAGGCGGTCAAGCGTCTCTATCCCGAGACCAAGCTGACGATCGGTCCTGCCATCGACGGCGGATTTTACTATGATTTCGATAGCGAAATTTCCTTTACGCCCGACATTCTGAAGGCGATCGAGGACGAGATGAAGAAGATCGTGAAGGAAAATCTCAAGATCGAGCGATTCGAGCTCCCTCGCGCCGAGGCGATCGCGAAGATGCAGGAGATGGGCGAGCCCTATAAGGTACAGCTCATCGAGGAGCTTCCCGAGGATGCTGTCATCAGCTTCTACC
>JAFQPC010000093.1 GCA_017411935.1 Clostridia bacterium
GGAGTGCTTGGTCCAGATCGTGATTCCGTCAAGGTCGTCAAGCGATGCGGGATCCAGCTGATCGAGCTCGTGGATATACCATACCATATACATCTCCATCGGACGGCACGCCTTGTCAAGCCCCGTGCGGATCTCGTGAAGCATTGCCTTCATCTTTTCATTCGCATCGGGATCTCCGCGGAAATGATGGAAGAGGTCGTCAAGAAATGCGCCCGTGATGTTCGGATACTTCTCTGCGAGATCGCAAATAAATTTTTCCTCATTGCCGATACGGAAACCGCTCGAACCCGAAGCACCCCACATTACCTTGTTCATACGGACAAAGCTATCCGCATAGCCGTACGCGTCCTCCGAATAGGGTACGGGCTGTCCCTGACAACCGATCATCAGCATATTCGGAAGATCCAGCATCGCCGCGCCTTCGGCAGGCGTAATGCGCGAACGTTTTCTATGGGGCTCCAGCCGCGATCTGCCCAAATGAATATCATCTTGGTGCGGACGAACGCCGAACATCCAGAATTTATCTCTTGCAAATGCCATAATTTTTCCCTCTCTTTGAGTTTTTGACACTTAATTCATTGAGTAAATTAAGTTGCTTTTATTATACACGAAAAGCCTCGATTTGTCAAGTCTTTTTTTGCATTTTCTCTAAAATTTTCTTTTAGAAAAATAATCGAAAAGGAAAAGAAAAGTTTTCTCGAAAGTAGTTAAAAATACCGCAATTTTTCAGAAAGATCGCGTCAAAATCCCTTGACATTATAGAACAAAAATGTTAAAATATACTCGATTGAGTATGCAAAATACCCATAGATTTTTTCCGCGTCTGCGGAACTCTTTGAAAGGAGATTTTATTTACGATGAATCAGCTCAAAGTTGGCTACGCCGTAGCAAACATCGACCCGATGATCGGCATCGAGGTCTGCGGTTATTATCAGGTACGTATTTCCGAGGGAAATCTCGATCCGCTGGAGGTTTGCGTTACCGCGCTCGAACTTGGTGAGAAGAGAGTGGCTATGATCGCTCTCGACCTTTGCTATCTTGAAACGCCCCTCAATGACGCGATCAAAGAAGAAGTATCCAAGGCAACGGGACTTGCCACAGACGAAATTTACATCGGCTGTACACACACGCACACCGCACCCTATCTTCGTGACAGCGACGAATATCCGTTGGAGCAGGAATACATCAAATTTTTAACGCACCGCATCGTCGATACCGTC
The DNA here is from genome assembly GCA_017411935.1 of Clostridia bacterium. GTDB lineage: Bacteria > Bacillota > Clostridia > Oscillospirales > CAG-272 > HGM12713. The sequence continues at coordinate 1,221 of JAFQPC010000093.1, forward strand.
AAAGTCGCACTCTCTGACCTCAAGCCCGCAAAAATGGGTTACCACGTCGGTGAGGCAAAGAACATCGCATTCGTTCGCCGCTTCCGTATGAAGGACGGCTCGGTCAAGACCAACCCCGGTGTTGACAACCCCGATATCGTCGCTCCGATCGGTGACGTCGATGAGAGAGTCAACGTCATTCGCTTCGACCGCGAGGGCGCGGACACCGTTGTTGTCGTAAACTTCGGTAACCACCCCGATGTCGTCGGCGGAAACTTTATGTCGGGTGACTGGCCCGCACTCACACGCAGAACGTTGGAAAAGGCAATCGACAACGTCAAGTGCATTTTCTTCAACGGCGTTCAGGGTGACGTCAACCACGTCAACGTTCATCCCCGCGGAGGCGACCTGAACGATATGTTTATGGATTTCGATGACGTCTCTCGCGGCTACGGTCACGCAAGACATATGGGTCGTGTGGTCGCAGGCAGCGTGCTTCAGGTCTATGACAAGGTCAAGTACGTCGACGTCGATTCGCTCAAAACGATCGAAAATACGATTCAGATCCCCTCAAACAAAGCAACGCCCGAACAGCTGGTCGAGGCAAGATATATCAACGAGATGCATCTGGCAGGCAGAGATGCCGAGCTTCCCTGGAAGGCAATGATGCTCACCACCGTCGTTGCCGAGGCACAAAGAATGATCCGTCTCGAAAACGCCCCCGACGCATTCCCCGTAAAACTGCTTGGCCTTGCGATCGGACCGGTTGCGTTCGTCGGTATTCCCGGTGAACCCTTCACGGGCGTCGGCAGAGCCATCAAGGACACCGAGGGCTTTGAGCTGATCTGTCCTTGCGCACTGACCAACGGTAGCGAAGGCTACTTCCCCATGCAGGACGCTTACGATGAGGGCGGCTACGAGGCAAGAAGCTCGAGCTACAAGGCAGGATGTGCCGAGTACATTGCAGAGCAAGGAAAGGAACTGCTCGCGCAGCTTGGTAAATAAAATGAAAGCAATTAAGAATGCAACGCTCATTATGCGCGATCACTTCATTCCCGATGCGGTTCTCCTCATCGAGGACGGAAAGATCGTTGACTTTGGCGAAGCAAGAAAGCTTGCGATCCCCGAGGGCGCTGAGATCATCGACGCCGAGGGCGCATACGTCGGACCCGGATTTGTGGATATCCACACCCACTCCGATGGCACGGTCTTCTTTCAGGACGATCCCGTGCGCGCTTCGCAACATCATTTGAAGCATGGAACGACCACGCTTCTCCCTGCCCTCTACTTTAGTATGGACACGGCAGGATATCTGGAAGCAATCGCGATCCTCAAGGACGCGATGAAGAAAAAGGAATGTGCCAACATCGGCGGATTCTATATGGAAGGTCCCTACCTCAACCCCAAGTTCGGTTGTGACAAGGAAAACAATCCTTGGAAAGGTCCTGTCGATGCCGCGAAGCACCTGCCCATCATTGAGGCGGCAGGCGATCTCGCAAAGGTTTGGGGACTTGCTCCCGAGCGCGAGAACATTCTCGACTTCGTGCTTGACGCAAAAAAGGTCAACCCCTCGGTCGTCTTCTCGGTCGCACACAGCGAAGCCGAACCCGAGCAGGTCGAGGCGCTGATGCCCTACGGATTGAAGATCGGAACCCATCACCTCAACGCAACGGGAACGCTCCAGAAATATCCCGAGTGCCGTACGCCTTGCGTCGACGAAACGGTTTATTTCAACCACGATATTTACGCAGAGCTGATCTGTGACAGCCGCGGAATTCACGTCGATCCCTATCTGCTCCGTCTGACGAGAAAGATCAAGGGCGACGACCACGTGATCCTGATTTCCGACGCATACGCTTGCGACGGACCGATCCCCGAGGGCTACGACGACGTGGACGACATCAACTTCGACCACACGGGCGAGATCGCGGGCTCGAAGATGACGCTCGATATTTCCTGCCGTAATATGATCAAGCACACAGGCGCATCGCTCGTGGACGTTTTCAAGTTTGCTTCTTACAACCCCGCTCGCGCCGTCGGATTTACCGACCGCGGCGAGATCGCTAAGGGCAAGCGCGCCGACCTCGTCTTCGTCGAGCATACGATGAAGGTCAAGAGAGTTCTTCTCGCTGGTGAAACGGTATGAAGCATTACGAGATCCACAAAGCCGCTTCGTTCGAGGAGCTGAAAAAGCTTCCCTCGCTTGAGATCGACTACAAATATCCCGGCTCGCCTGACGGAATCACCGCGCACGCGCAGATCGGTTACTCCGATACGGCGATCCTCGTTCACCTGTTCGTCGAGGAAAGCGTCACGAGAGCCGAGGAATTCGGACCGTTCGGTACGCCCTGCGAGGACAGCTGTATGGAATTCTTTTTCTGTCCGATGACGCCCGATAACCGCTATTTTAACATCGAGTGCAACTCGAACGGAAGCGTTTATCTGGGAATGGGCACGGGACTTCACAATCTGATGCGAATGATTCCCGATAATCTTGACAATCACCCCATTCAGCCCAAGATCAACAAATACGAGGGCGGCTGGGAGATCTTCTACGAGGTTTCCTATCAGTTCATTCGTCAGTTCTTCCCCGAGTTCGAAGTATCCGTCGGCAAAGAGATCCGAGCAAACTGCTATAAGTGCTCCGATCTGACCGAGCCGCCGCACTACTTCTCCTGGAGTCCCATTCTTGGTGACCCCTTCACCTACCACCGTCCCGAATGCTTCGGAACGATGATTTTCGCTGATTAAAAAAATATTAATATAAAGGAGACTAAAACAATGGCAAACTTTATTACCGATCCCGCAACCAAGTTTGACTTCGCTCCCGCTGATTTTGTTCCCTTCAAGGACAAGGCAGTTTGCGACTACGTTCGTAGCCTGAGTGGCAAGGATCTCGAAAAGAGAGAAGCTTGGTGGCACCCCGAGTTCGAGGTTAAGGTCATGATGAACCCCCACCCCGTTCTCATTTCCACCC
>JAFQPC010000094.1 GCA_017411935.1 Clostridia bacterium
AATCTGTGATATCATAAAATCACACCGGTGATACTAATGTCAAGGAGGAGCTTTTATGCACCTAAACTTAGGACAAAAAATCAAAGAATTGCGCCGACGCGATGGGCGCACACAGGAAACGCTGGCAGACGCTCTCGGCGTCACCGCACAAGCAGTCTCCCGCTGGGAGTCGGGCGGCAGTTATCCCGATATGGAGATCATTCCTACCCTCGCAAACTATTTTCATATTTCGATTGACGAGCTGTTCGGCTATCACGATGACCGGGAAGAAAAAATCAAAAATATTCTTTTCGAGGCAAACAAAGTTCTTTCTCAATATTCACATGTACACCAAGGTAGTTTATCAAAAGACGTAGAAGAGTGTATAAAGAATCTGCGTGACGCATCGGAAGAATTTCCCAACGAATCAAAAATTCTTTTAAAGCTTGCGCAAGCACTTCATATGTGGGGATGGAATACGTATGGAGCAAGGGGACATACGGACGATTCCTTGGGTATGATAGAATATGATATTGAGTATAACGCTCAAAACATCTATTGGCAAGAAGCAATCCGTGTTTATGAGAAGCTGCTGAAATCCAATCCATTGCCCGAAGACCGTGAAATTGCCATTTGTCAAATCGTGCCGCTTTATTGCCGAATGGGTGAATATGAAAAAGCGAAAACGCTAGCGAACGATCAAAGCAGTATAATCATTTGCAAAGAACTCCTGTTGCCCATGGCAACGGTCGGAGAAGAAAAATTAAGATACCAGAGCGAAAGGATTATGGCGCTTCTTTCCAATCTCCAATTTGCCATCTCTGAATCTGTTGCCCTCAGACCCACCGTATCTTCCTCGGAGTATGGTAGCCAAGTATTACTATCCGTGATAAATGTGTATGAAGCAATTTTTGCTGACGGCAACTTTGGGCGTTGGCACGGAAATATTGGGCGGCTGTATTTTAATTTGGTCGCTTACGAAAAGGAGTTCGGTAACAATATGGAAAATGCTCTCATCTATTTTGACAAAGCATTTGACCATATGAAAGAATCCGTCCGCATCTATCGCGAGGGAAACGATCACTATTCTGCTCCCTTAGTTTCCGCCTTGCCGCCCGTAACAAAGTGCGAACTTGCGTTTGTGAAAGGAGATTTCTGGAAGAACGAGTTAAGAACCTATCCCAAGAATTTGGTAGATGAAATTCGGAAGAATCCCAAATACGCCGAATGCTTTGAATAAATGAATTTATAAAAAGAGGGAAAACCCCACTTGGGTTTTCCCTCTTTATGTTTGCATAGCAAACTGAAATTCACCCTTTCGGGCGCTTTGGAAGCATTGGGGATTTCGCCCTCTGCGGAGGGCGACCAGCGCCACACGGCGCCGGACTCGTGCCGCCTTTTGAAAAAGGCGGGCGAAAACTTTTATCATGGGGGGCGAGCCATTCGTCGGTCTCTTTCCCCACTTCCTTCGACGCGAGGATCAGCACGAGTGCGTTGACGAGTGTCATCGCGCCGATGGCGAAGTCGGCAAGCCCCCACACAAGCTCTGCCGCCGCGCACGCGCCGATCATCACCGCCGCAAGATAACAAACCAAAAAGCTCTTTTCTGCCCACCGTTTTGAGGAAAGATAGCGAATGCTTTCTTTCCCGTAATGCCCCCAGCAAAGGATCGTGGCAAATCCAAAGAGCGCGACGGCGATCCCCATAAAGATCTCAGCAGGCTTGCCGAGCACCGCCGAGTATGCCGACAGCGTCATCGACAAAAAATTGCCCTCACGAGCCACGATCTCTCCCCAACTCACGATCACGACGAGTGCCGTCATCGTACAGAGGATATGCGTATCGACAAAGACCTCGACGATGCCAAGCATTCCCTGCTTTGCCGCGCTCCTCTCCTCCGAGGTCGCGTGTGCCGTGGGTGCTGTTCCGCACCCTGCTTCGTTGGAGATCAGTCCTCGCATCGTTCCAAAACGAACTCCGCGCGAAAGCAAAAATCCCCCCACTCCGCCGACCCCCGCCTCGGGCGTGAATGCTCCCTTAAAAATCTCCGCAAACGCCGATGGAATCGCCTCGGCTCGCAAAACAAGCACGGCAAGAGAGAGGACCACGTAGACGACCGTCATCAAAGGAACAAGCACTTCCGTCACTCGCGCCGCCCCCTCACTTCCCTTTCTCATAACAAAGAATCCGAAAACCGACAGAGCTCCGCCAACAATGATGGGAGAGATCCCCGCCATTCCCTCGACCGCCTCGGCAACCGCGTTCGCCTGGATCATTCCCCCCATTGCCACGGCATTGAGCGCGCACAACAAGGCAAAGACCCCGCCGAGCAGGATTCCGAGCCGAGGAAATCCACCCGCTTTGAAAATATCCCGAATATAATACGGCGCTCCGCCATAGGGTCTTCCGTCCGCGTCAAATCTTCGGTGGCGCATTCCGAGCACGACCTCGGCATATTTGAGGATCATCGCAAAGGTCGCGCTCACCCAAAGCCAAAAGACCGAGCCGAATCCGCCAAGCGCGATCGCCGCCGAAACACCGACGATATTTCCCACACCGAGCGTTCCCGCCAAGGCAAGCATCAGCGCCCGAAAGGACGATGCTCTCTGCCCTTTTTCCGAACGAAGCGCGCGAAACATCGCACCGATCCGCCTCGGCAGAAAAAAGCGAAGCTTTGTCCAGTAAAACGCGCCGACCGCCAAGAGAATGACGGGGACGAGAACACCGAAAAAATACTGATTGAACCACTCCAAGATTTGCACGTCTGCTCCCTCCTGCTTTCCCGTCTTTTTCGGGGCGTTTCGTGTCTTTTCTTCCGCCTCAAAAAAATAAATGTGAATGATTTGTTAATTCTTGAAAAAAGACTTGATTTTTCCAAAAAATAGTGTAAAATATGTATAGGTTAGCACTCAAAGTTTCAGAGTGCCAACTCAAACAACTTTGTTTATAGAATACTTATTATAAGGAGGAACAAAAAATGACACTCAAACCATTAGCAGACAGAGTCGTCGTAAAGGCAGTCGAAGCAGAGGAGAAGACCAAAAGCGGTCTGATTCTTTCGGCAGCATCGCAGGAAAAGCCCCATATCGCAGAGGTCGTTGCTGTCGGTCCCGGCGGACTGGTAGACGGCAAGGAGGTCGTTATGACCGTCAAGGTTGGCGACAAGGTAATCACCTCGAAATATTCGGGCACCGAAGTCAAGGCTGACGGCGTAGAATACAACATCGTTCGCCAGAGCGATATTCTCGCAATCGTAGAATAATCTACATTAATTTTTGAAATTCAAACAGGTTCAGAAAGGAACAAAACATTATGGCAAAGGAAATTCTCTACGGAATTGAAGCACGCAACGCGCTCTCTCGCGGCGTGGATAAGCTGGCAGACACGGTAAAGATCACCCTTGGTCCGAAGGGCAGAAACGTCGTTCTCGGTAAGAAGTTCGGCTCTCCCCTGATCACCAACGACGGTGTTACCATTGCCAAGGAGATCGAGCTCGAGTGCGAAGCTGAAAATATGGGCGCACAGCTCGTCAAGGAAGTTGCTACCAAGACCAACGACGCAGCAGGTGACGGTACGACCACCGCGACTCTGCTCGCTCAGGCATTCGTCCGCGAGGGTATGAAGAACGTTACGGCAGGTGCAAACCCCATGGTCGTTCGCAAGGGTATCAAGAAGGCGGTTGACCGTGCGGTTGACGTCCTCGTTGCAAACTCCAAGAAGGTCAACGGAACCGACGATATCGCAAGAGTCGGTACGATCTCGGCAGGTGACGAGATCATCGGTCAGCTCATCGCTGACGCAATGGAAAAGGTCACGGCAGACGGCGTTATCACCGTTGAGGAATCGAAGTCGGCTGACACCTACTCCGAGGTAGTTGAGGGTATGCAGTTTGACCGCGGATACCTCTCTCCCTACATGGCAACCGATACCGATAAGATGGAAGCTGTCCTCGACGACGCTCTCATTCTGATCACCGATAAGAAGATCGCAAACATTCAGGAAGTTCTCCCCGTACTTGAGCAGGTCGTTCAGGCAGGCAGAAAGCTGATGATTATCGCTGAGGACGTTGAGGGTGAGGCGCTCACGACGCTCGTACTCAACAAGCTCCGCGGAACCTTTGTCTGCGTTGCAGTCAAGGCTCCCGGCTTCGGTGACAGAAGAAAAGAAATGCTCCGCGACATCGCGATCCTGACGGGCGGTGAGGTCATCTCCTCCGAGATCGGTCTCGAGCTCAAGGATACCACGCTCGCACAGCTTGGCCGCGCAAGACAGGTCAAGGTCAACAAGGAACACACGATCATCGTCGGCGGTGCGGGTGCTCCCGAGGATATTAAGTCGAGAATCGCTCAGATCAAGTCCACGCTCGAGATCACCACGTCTGATTTCGACCGCGAGAAGCTTCAGGAAAGACTCGCAAAGCTTTCGGGCGGTGTTGCCGTCATCAAGGTCGGTGCTGCTACCGAGGCTGAGATGAAGGAAAAGAAGCTCCGCATCGAGGACGCTCTCAACGCAACCCGCGCGGCTGTCGAAGAAGGTATCGTTGCCGGCGGTGGAACGGCATACCTCAACGTCATCTCCGACGTCGAGAAGCTGCTTGACACGGTTGAGGGTGACGAGAAGACGGGTGTTCGCATCGTTCTCAAGGCTCTTGAGGAGCCCGTACGTCAGATCGCCGCTAACGCAGGCTTTGACGGCGGTGTCATCGTCAACGAGATCATGAAGAGCGGCAAGCTCGGCTACGGCTTCGACGCTTACAACGAGGTCTACTGTGATATGATGGCTTCGGGTATCGTCGATCCTACCAAGGTAACCCGTTCTGCTCTTCAGAACGCCGCTTCGATCGCATCGGTCATTCTGACCACCGAGTCGGTCGTTGCCGACAAGAAGGATCCTGCCGCAGAGGCAGCCGCTAACGCCGCAATGGCAGGTGCCGGCGGTATGGGCGGAATGTATTAATCCGAACAAAGCAAAAATGGATACGCAAATTGCGTATCCATTTTTTATGTTTTTTGAACACAATGAAGAAAACCCCTTTACAAATTCCGAAAAGCGTGGTATAATAAAGATGCCAAACTAATCAAATATTGCAAAGTAGGTATCCTTTTCTTTTAGAAGAAGTATGCCTTTTTTACACATACAACGATGAATTTGATAAAATGCAAATTCCACGTTGTGTGTGCGGGTAATACCCACTTTGCAATGGATTAGTTTGGCGACTATCGGAGTTTGCGTTTTTGTGCGTCTGCTTCGGTGGGCGCACTTTTTTATTTTTTGGGAGGGGTTATGAAAAAGATCGACAAGCTTGGAAGGAGCGTGATTCCGATAGATTTGCGGAAAAAGTACGGTTTCACCGAAGGCACAAAAATAGAACTTCTCGCCATGGACGAAGGGATCATGGTAAGATCCGATGAACCCCTTTGTAAGATCTGCCACGAAAAAATTTCCGAGGAGAGCGCATTCCCTCTGTGTAAAAATTGTATGGCAGAAGTCATAAAGAGCTATCAAGGAAAAAAATAACGAAAAAGCACTTGGGATCTTCCCAAGTGCTTTTTTATGTATTTACGGATTTTTCTGTCGGAATTTTTTCCAGATCGGAATAACTGCAATCGAGAGGACAAGACAAGCAATCACGAGTACAAGGCAACCGAGAATAACGGCATTCCAACCGAAATTGTCGGCAAGATATCCGCCGCCGTACGATGCGGCAACGTTACCGAGTGCGGCAAACGCGTTGACAAATCCACCGACGAATGCCGTCAGTCCAAAGGCTTGGAAACGACTCGTATAAAACATTGCCGTCACCTGACCCGTAGAGTTGACTACCATCGTGATCAGAATCATCAAAAGGGTCGTTACGAGCATCGGGAAGCTTTTGAAATTGAGCAACAGCACCGTCATCGGCAAAGCCACGAGGAAAAGTACCGCGATCGTTCTCGCCTCGTCACGCTTGAGCTTTTTATAAAGCATACTGCAAAAGATCACGCCGAAAATATTGATGATGAGCAACACCACCGAAAGAAGCAACGTAAAGCTCGGAGAGGCGCCGTAGGTTTCGGTCAGGATCGTCGGCATCCAGTTTTTGATACAGGTATCGGTCAGATTTCGGAAGAATACGATTGCGGTAAAGAAGATCAGCCCACTGCCCCACACGAGAGCAAAGGTAAGCTTTGCCTTCGGGGTCTTCGGTGCTTCCACCACGGGTTTGAGTTCGGTCGTACCGTGCAGATGCGTATGAATGATCGGCGCATAGCGCTTCGACATCAAATACACAAAGACAAGCGAGCCGAGGTTGACGATGGCACATGCCGCAAAGAGCGACTGCCACGGCAAGATCAGAAGGATTCCCGAGGTCAGAAGATAAGAAATGATCGATCCGATCGCATAGCAATAGCCCATTCGCGCAAGTCCCTTGGTTCGGTGCGTGGGAAGCAGATCGGTCGCGACGATACGAAGGATCGCGGGCCACATTCCAAACTGCATAAATCCGTTGATCGTCCAAAGGATCAGAATCGGCACAAAGCTGTCGAAGACAACGATGAGCGCATTGGCAGCAAACGAGCTGAGGAGCGTGATCGAAAGCATCCGATACGGAGACATTTTACTTGCCACGATTCCGCCGAACATTTGTCCTGCGGCATAGGCAAACCAAAACGCGGCATTGACAAGTCCCGCCTGCGTTTTCGTCATAATTTCCGCGTCCACGAGCTCGACCGTGACCGCCGAGAATGCGATCTTACCAAACACGTTCAACACGTAAAGCAGAAACAGGCAGGTAAACAGCTTTCGGCTGACAATTCCCTTATGAGGCATAATACATCCTTTCAGTAATTCACCCAATAGGTCTTTCTGTCGACCATTATATACTAAATTTTCAAAAAAAGCAAGAGGGTAAATGAATTTTCTCAAAAAGAAAAAGAGAGCAATGCTCTCTTTTCTTTTTATGCGTCCTCGGACGTTTCCGCCTCACACTCGCAAACGACCTTCTTCTCTGCTCTCTCGCGCTTGGTCTTCTCGATCAATACCGCCTGCGCGCGGTGCTTTGCACGGACCACGTCAAGATTTTCAATCGTCTCGGCAATCTTTTCTGCCTGACTTTCTCCCGTTTTGAGCTGACGGTAGGTCAGTCTTCCGAGCTGTTCATA
>JAFQPC010000095.1 GCA_017411935.1 Clostridia bacterium
GGAAAGAGCGATGCCACGCTCCTTTAAAAGCGCTTCCGTACCGATCAGAAGGCTTTTTTGGTCTACGACAGCAGAAATTCCTTTGCCGCCGAAGGATTCATAGTTTTGTGGGTCGCAAAGCGGTATTTTCCTCTCCTCGGCGGCGCGGACGATCGCACTTGCCAAGGGGTGAGAGGATGCTCGTTCTGCCGAGGCGGAAAGCCGCAAGAGCTCGTCCTCGGAGATCCCGTCCGTGACGGCTTCGGTGAGTATCGGGCGACCTTCGGTGAGCGTTCCCGTTTTATCGGTCAGAAGAAGCTCGACCGAACCGAGCCGTTCGAGGGCTTCGGCGCTTCGAATGAGGATCCCGAGCGAAGCTCCGCGCGAGATGCCGACCGTGATCGCGGTGGGGGTGGCAAGTCCGAGGGTAGGGGCAAGAGATGACGAGCACCGCAATGGCGCATTCGACGGCGCGCGCCACGTCATGCGCGAGCACCAGCCAAAGCGCGGCGGTAAGCAGGGAAATTCCGAGTACGATGGGGACAAAGACCGAGCTGACGCGATCGGCAATGCGCGCAATGGGCGCTTTGGATGCCGCGGCGTCCTCGATCAGTCCGAGAATGCGCGAGAGCGCCGAGTCCTCGCCCACGCGTGTGGCGCGAAGCTTCAGGTGTCCGCTGACGAGCGTACAAACGCCCGTGACGGGCGAGCCGACCTCTTTTTCGACAGGCAGGCTCTCGCCGCTGAGCGCCGATTCGTCGACCGCACCCGCGCCGTCGATCACAATGCCGTCGGCGGGGATCGTCTCTCCCTCGCGGACAACGAGGATCTCTCCGACGGTGATCTCCGAGAGCGCGACGGTAACGAGCTCGCCGTTCCGTTCTGCCGTTGCCACCTCGGGCATCATTGCGGCAAGCGCGCCGACCGCGTCCGCCGCCCGCGATTTTGCGCGGTGCTCGAGCGTTTTTCCGAGACTGACGAGGGTGAGGATCATCGCGGCGGATTCAAAATACAGATTGTGGTGATAGCGGTGAAGCGTTTCAACGTCGCCCGTATGAAGCGCCCACACCATCATTCCGATGGCGACAAATCCCCAAAGGAGAGAGGCTGACGAGCCGAGGGCAATGAGCGAATCCATATTGGGCGCGCGGTGAAAGAGCGCCGAAAAGCCGTTTCGGAAGAAGCGGAAATTCAGTAGGAGAACGGGGAGCGTCAGCGCGAGCTGAACGAGCGCGAAAAGGATGGGTTCGGTCGCGAAGATCTCGGGGCTTGGCAAACCGAGCATCGAGCCCATCGCGACGTACATCAGAACGATCGTCAGAACGATCGAAGCGATCAGACGCGCAAGGTCGCGTCGAAATTCGGCGTGGGTATCGGTAGCGTTCGTTTCGTTCTCCTCGGCAAGGTCGTAGCCCGCGGCTTTGAGCGCGGCGCGGAGCTCGGCAAAGCGTTTGCGCTCGTCGGCATCGTCGGGGAGCGTGACGGTGAGGGTGTTCGTCAAAAGGCTGACGGTGCGGTGCTCCTCGCCGACCACCTTGGCGGCGGCGTGCTCGACGTGCGCGACACACGCGGCACAGCTCATTCCTTTGACGGTATATCGTATTTTTTTCATATCGAATTCCTTTGGTTAGTTAAGACTTACGCCTATATTATATCCCTTTTTTGAAAAAAAGTCAAGGGAAAGCGCCAAAAAAGCCAACGGATTTCTCCGTTGGCGGCGAGATTATTTTTCAAAGAAGCGCTTTTGAAACTGTTGGTACAGCTTGTCGTCCTCTTGGGAGAAATCAAACGAGACGGTGATTTGTGAATTTTGATTTTCCGTGACGTCAAAAAGAATTTCGGAAGAGACGATATTGATCTTTTGAAAGATCGCGAGCTGTCGCACCCCGAATACAAAGCACGGAGCGCCGAGAAAGATTCTTGCCGTCGCTTCTTCGGGAAAGATCGCGACCTCGATCTCGGCATCCTCGTGCGCCGCTAATTGATTGCAGCACAGCGCAAGGGCAAGAAACGCCTCGAAGGCATCGGTTTCCTGTGAAAGAAAAAAAGGGTGCGAGTAAATGATATCTTCCAGTTTCGGTTCGGTTTCGGTCAGCCGTTCTTTTACTTGGTCCATCGTTTCTGCCCAATATTTTTCTTGATAAATAATTTCCATGATAGTTCCCCCTGAAAATAAAAAAGTGCGCCTCAGAGAGACGCACCGAAAAATGCCTCCCTCAATGCTGCGACACATTTGAACACCTACACAAGGGGAGAGAGTACATTTTTACCGATAGTACTCCCTTGTGTAGCATGTTTTATTCAAATGTGTCGCAAGCATATTATACCATAAAATTTTTTTGTTGTCAATTGGGGATTGAAAATAAAAAAGGAAAGCAGAAAGGGGTGGCTTTTCTCCAAGCCTTCTCCTGCGGGAGAAGGTGGCAGCCGAAGGCTGACGGATGAGGAGTTACTTTGGGCTTGGAAACACCTCATCCACCACTTCGTGGTCCCCCTTCCCCCACTGGGGAAGGCTTTGGTGCTTGGTGCGCCGAGGGCACAAGGGTGTAAATTTCCACCCACCTCGGTAGGGGAGGATATTATCCTCCCGCATTTTTTATTACAAAACGGGAGGCTGATAGCCTCCCCTACAAATAAAAATAAATATAACATACCACC
>JAFQPC010000096.1 GCA_017411935.1 Clostridia bacterium
AGTGAGCTGATCGAAGCCGAACGATTGAGGATCCGTAATCAAAATGCCGACGATGAAGAAGATAACAAGCAAAAAGAATTGCTTTGGCTCATTTTTGGCGGACTTCTTCTGATTTCGGCGGTCATCGTCGGTGTCGTCTTCTTTGTCAAGAGAAACGATGAAGAAGAGAGCGAGGAAGATGACAAAAAAGATAAATTTTTAAACTAACTTAAACCGATGGGAAAGGAGACGGATATGGCAGAGTTCGTACATCTGCATTTGCATAGTGAATATAGCTTGCTCGACGGTGCCTGCCGTATCACGGAGATCCCGAAGCGAGCCAAAGAATGCGGTCATACGGCGGTTGCGCTGACCGACCACGGCGCCATGTACGGTGCTGTGGCGTTCTACCGCGCGTGCAAAAAAGAGGGAATTGAGCCGATTATCGGTTGTGAAGTCTACGTTGCTCAGCGCTCTCGCTTGGAGCGAGGGGGCGGAATGGACGGAAAATACCATCACCTCGTTTTGCTTTGTGAAAATGAGATCGGATATAAAAACCTGATTCAAATGGTTTCTCGCGGATATACGGAGGGATTTTATGCCAAGCCTCGCGTGGATATGGAGCTTTTGCGGAAGCACTCCGAGGGACTTATCTGCCTTTCGGCGTGCCTTGCGGGAAAAATCCCCTCGCTTCTTCTTCGCGGCGAATATGAGGAAGCCAAAGCATATGCGTTGGAGCTTTCCGACATTTTTGGAAAGGATCATTTTTATATTGAGCTTCAGAACCACGGACTCTCCGAGCAAACTCAGGTGCTTCCCGAGCTTGTAAGGCTTGCCGAGGAGTGTGGGCTTCCTATGGTAGCAACCAACGACTGTCACTATCTGCGTCGCGAAAATGCGCAGACGCAGGCGGTGTTGATGTGCATTCAGACCAATACCGTGATTACCGACGGACGACCTGTTGGTTTTGAGACCGACGAGTTTTATTATAAGACGACGGCAGAAATGTCGATGCTGTTCGGAAAATATAAGGGAGCGATCGAAAACACGGCAAAGATCGCAAAGATGTGTCATTTTGAATTTCAGTTTGATCAGCCCAAGCTTCCAAGCTTCCGCACCCCCGAAGGGAAGAGCTCGACCGAATATTTGCGTGAGCTGACCTTTTTGGGACTCGAACGCCGCCGCAAGGACAAAACGATTGCCATCAGCGAGGACAATGAGAAGACCTATCTCGAACGGATCGAATATGAGCTTTCGGTCATCGCCGATATGGGATATTCCAATTATTTTCTCATCGTGCAGGATTATGTTGGTTTTGCGCGCCGTTCGGGTATTCCCGTAGGACCTGGAAGAGGATCGGGCGCGGGAAGTCTGGTTGCTTTTTTGACGGGAATTACCGACGTTGACCCGATTCAGTTTGATCTGCTCTTTGAGCGATTTCTCAATCCCGAACGCGTCAGTATGCCCGATATTGATATTGATTTTTGTTACCATCGACGTGACGAGGTCATTTCGTATATGTTTGACCGTTACGGTGCCGACCACGTCTCACAGATTATTGCTTTCGGAACGCTTGCGGCACGTGCCGCGATCCGCGATGTCGGACGTGCGATGGGGTTGCCGTATTCCGAGGTCGATCCCGTGGCAAAGGCAATTCCGCAGGAGCTTGGCGTGACACTGTCGGACGCACTGAAACGCGCAGCTCTTCGCGAGCAGTACGAAAAGTCTGAGACCGTCAAAAAGTTGGTGGATACCGCACTTCAAATTGAAGGAATGCCGAGAAACATTACGGTGCACGCGGCAGGTCTTGTCGTCACCGACGAACCCGTACAAACTTACGTACCGATTGCCGTCAGCAATGAGACCGTCGTCACGCAGTTTGATATGGACACCATCGCCGACCTCGGACTTCTCAAGTTTGACTTTTTGGCATTGCGCTATCTGAGTATTTTGCACGATGCCGAGGAAACCGTGCGCTTGACGGAGCAAGCCGATTTTGATCTGGAAACGATTCCGTTTGACGATAAAGCTACCTTTGAGATGATCTCCCGAGGCGAAACGCTCGGACTTTTTCAGCTTGAATCGGCGGGAATGCGCCAGACCTTGTCGGAGCTGAAGCCCGATTGCCTTGACGATATTATCGCGGCGATCGCACTTTACCGTCCGGGACCGATGGATTCGATCCCTCAGTATATTGAGGCGAGACATCATCCCGAAAAAATTCAATATGCGCACCCATTGCTGGAACCGATCCTTCGCTCGACCTATGGTTGTACCGTTTATCAAGAACAGGTGATGAGTATTTTCCGCGTGATTGCGGGATATACCTACGGACATGCCGATGTGGTACGACGGGCAATGTCCAAGAAAAAGGGGGACGTTCTTGAAGCCGAGCGAGAGAGCTTTCTTTCGGGAGCAGTGCAAAATGGCGTTGATCGCGAAACGGCAAGAAAGCTCTTTGACGATATGGCATCCTTTGCCAACTACGCCTTTAATAAGAGCCATGCGGCGGCATATGCCGTGATCTCTTACCGTACTGCGTATTTGAAAAAGCATTTTCCCGAAGCGTATATGGCTGCACTGATGACCTCAGTACTGGGAAATCAAACCAAGCTTGCCGAATATATCGACGAATGTGAAAAGAACGGGATCCACGTGCTTCCGCCCGACATTAATGAAAGTCACATCAATTTTTATCCCAAAGATGGAAATATCGTTTTTGGTCTTCTGGCACTCAAAAACGTTGGCCGTCAATTTATTGAGAGCATTCTTAAGGAACGATCGGGACAGCCGTTTGCGGATTTTGAGGAGTTCGTTCGTCGAATGGCATCGTATGACCTCAATAAACGAATGGTCGAAGCGCTCATCAAAGCGGGAGCGTTTGATCGTCTTGGTGTCTATCGAAGCCGTTTGCTTGCTTCGTTTGAGACGCTGATTGAAATGGTACAGCAAAAGGACCGCAATAATATCATCGGTCAGCTCGATATGTTCTCCACGATCCCCGAAGCTAAAACGACGGCACCAACCTTTCAATATCCTGAAATTCCTGATTTTTCGATCAAAGAAAAGCTGATGCTCGAAAAAGAAAGCTCGGGAATGTATTTTTCGGGACACTTGATCGATAGCTACGATCGCCACGTAAAATTCCTTGAAGCAAAGGGGATTGCTGAGCTTCTTTCGCGGTTTTCGACGGGAGACGTGCGTGAGAAAGAAAGTGTTTCGGTTGCGGGAATTGTCACAGCTTCTACCGTGAAAACAACAAGAAAAAATGAAAAAATGGCATTCGTGACAGTCGAGGATCGCTATGGTTCGATCGAATGTCTCGTGTTCCCGAACGTGTATCAAAAGCTTTCGCATCTGCTTCGTATTGAGGCAGCGCTCGCCGTTCGCGGAAATCTTTCATTAAGAGACGAGGAGGATTCTCCCAAAATTCTCGTTTCTGACATAGAGCAGCTTATAGAGAATGAACGTTTTACACCGCCGGAGCGTCCGAAAGAGCAGGAAAAAAAGGAACGGCAAGGTGCCATTCCTTTGGTTTCTCCCGCAAAGCAGGAAACAGCGGTTCCTAAAAAGATTTCCAAGCTTTATTTGCGTCTGC
>JAFQPC010000097.1 GCA_017411935.1 Clostridia bacterium
GGGCTTACGTTCCGTCAATGGGGAAGTATGCTGACAGTTTGGAATTTCGGAGATCTTTCGCGCGGTGTGATGACGCTGGGACTGGATCTTGCCGATTGGATCATCGTACTGTGCGGCTGTCTTCTGATGGCGATCATTGGTTCGCTTTCTGCCAAGATCGACATTCGCGAGCGTCTGTATGAAAAGCCGATCCTCTCTTGGATTTTGTTTGGCACGCTTTTCCTTGTGATTTTGCTGTTTGGTGCGTACGGCGTCGGGTATGATGCGTCGCAGTTTATTTATAATCAATTTTAATTTTTTAAAATGAAAGAAATACTATGAAAAAAAGAATTCTGATTACGGGTTGCGCGATTCTCGTGCTTGCCGTTTTGCTCGGACTTCTGCAAGCACTGGTCGTTCCGAAATATCGGACGAATCCTGAGGGAGCTCTGATCGGGGAATATTACGATCAGGCGGGGGGACACGACGTTCTATTCATCGGAGACTGTGAGGTGTACGAGAGCATCGTTCCCGCGATCCTTTGGGAAAAGTACGGGATTTCTTCGTACGTGCGCGGAAGCGGTCAGCAGCTTGCGTGGCATTCCTACTATATTTTAGAAGAATCCTTGCGCTATGAGACGCCAAAGGCGGTAGTCTTTAACGTGCTTTCGCTCAAATACGGTGAGCCGCAGAGTGAAGCGTTCAACCGTATGACACTCGATGGAATGAAATGGTCGTCTTCGAAGATCTCTGCGATCCGTGCGTCGATGACGGAGGACGAGAGTTTTGTGGATTATCTTTTTCCTTTGCTTCGTTTCCATTCACGTGTGACCGAGCTGACGGGAGATGACTTTAAATATATGTTCGACGCTCCCGCGGTCTCCCACAGCGGGTATCTGATGCAGACGGGAATCAAACCGATGACCGAAGAGCAGATCCCACCGCGACTTCGTGACGAGATCCTGCCCGAGACGGCGATGGATTACCTCGAAAAAATGCGTCTTTTGTGCGAAGAAAACGGTGTGGAGCTGATTTTGATGAAAGCTCCGACCAATTCGTGGGCATATTGGTGGTACGACGAGTGGGAAGAACAGATCGTTGAATATGCCGAAGAAAAGGATGTTTCCTACTATAATTTTATTCCGCTGTGTGAGCAGATCGGAATTGATTGGAGCACCGATACGTACGACGCAGGGCTTCACTTGAATGTCTACGGCGCGGAAAAGCTTTCAAGCTATTTCGGAGAGATTTTGGTAAATACTCACGGTGTTCCTGACAGACGCGCGGAAAGTGATGTCGCAGAACGCTGGGAAAGTCGAGTGGCTTCTTACTATGAACAAAAAAGAAAAATGGAGGAAACGCTGAAATGAAGAATTTGTGGAAGAAAAGTCTTCTTGTGATTCTTGCGCTTTTGTTGGCAATCTCTTTGATTGCGTGCGAAGGAAAAAAGCAACCTGCGGATTCAGATGATGATGACGGAGAGGATAAGAAGGTCAACGCCGAGGAGACGATTACTTTTTCGGTGACTTGCAACGGTACGACGGTAGAGCTTGGTAAGCCGATGGCATCGGTGCTTGATGCATTGGGAGAAGCAAACTCGATTCAGGATGCACCGAGCTGCGGTGACGGAACGACACGCAAGGTTTATCATTATTCTTCTTTGATGATTTATACCTTGACTGCAAACGGAGCAGAGACGATCGACGAGATCGTGATTCGTGATGATACGGTCGAAACTGCGGCAAAGATTTCCATTGGTTCTTCGGAATCCGACGTGCGCAAGGCGTACGGTACGCCGTCGACCGAGAAGGAGGGGACCTTGACCTACGTTTCGGGACAGAACGAACTGACCATTGATCTTGCTGACGGCAAAGTGAGTGCGATAGATCTGCTGAGAAAAACCAATTGAGAAAAAATTCAAAGGGCTCATTCGAGCCCTTTTTTCGAGCTCTTTTTCGGTATTTTTGGCTTTTTTCGGGAGATAATAGAAATATGCTGGCAAAATTAGCACTGTTCACAAATAATTAACAAAAAACTTTTGAAAAAGACTTGACAAAATCAAGGAAAAATGATAAATTTTATACAGGATTTAGCACTCGATAATTTCAAGTGCTAAAATAGAATCAAAACAGCAGGGAGGAGACAGAAGATATGAGTGCCAAAAATCAAGAGCTGAGCGAACGCAAAAAGCTGATTTTAAAAACCCTTGTGGAAGCCCATATCGAGGGCGGGGAACCCGTTGGTTCCAAGTATATTATGCAGAACAATCTCCTGTCCTGTTCCTCGGCAACGATTCGTAACGAGATGGCAGAGCTTGAGCAAATGGGCTACCTTGTTCAGCCTCACACTTCGGCGGGAAGAGTGCCAAGTGAGCTTGGCTACCGTTTTTACGTCGATTCCCTCGTTGAGCAGTATGCAAAGACCTCGCGTGAGGTCGTGCAGATCAATCAATTGCTCAAGGCAAAAATGGCGGAGATCGACCAGATCCTCGATACGGCATCGCGTTTGGCATCAAGTATGACCAACTATACGGGCATTGCGATCAAGCCCAAAGCGTCTTCGGTAACGATGACGAAGTTTGAAGTCGTTTCGATCGACGAGCATACCTTTGCGATGCTGATGATCACCTCGGCGGGTACGGTCAAGACCAAAAAGGTCAAGATCCTCGGAGAGGTCAGAGAAGAATCGCTTCGTCGTCTGGCAGAGCTCTTCAACGGATGTTTGTGCGGTTTGAGTGCCGATATGATCACGCTCCCGATTATTATGGAATTGGAAAACGCGATGGGAGAAGATGCCTATCTGATCAACCCCGCAGTTAAGAGCGTTTACGAGGTAATGAACGAGATCGACGGCGGAGAGATGCGCCTTTCGGGAATCAACCATTTGTTGAAATATCCGGAATATTCGGATACGCAGGAGTTCGGTCAGCTTCTTGGTACGTTGGAAAGTCAGGACGAGATCCTTGATTTGGTTTCCAACTCCGAAAACGATGATATCAATGTTCTCATCGGCTCGGAAAGTCCCGTGAAAGTGATGAACAATTCTTCGCTTGTCTTTAAGCCGATCAAAAAGAACGGACGTACGATCGGCGTGATCGGTGTGCTTGGACCGAGGCGAATGAATTATAAGCAGGTGCTTCAAACGATCGGTGAAATTACGGAAAGTATTTCGAGTATTATCGACGGTGAGGCTCCGATCAATGAACTTGCAGAAAAAGGAGAGTACCATGGAGGAGAATAAAATCCCCGTAGAGGAAGCGACGGTAGAGAACGAACCCGAAACTGCCGAAGAGACGCTGGAAGAAGCAATTGCTTCGATGGCGGAAGAAGCTTCCGAATCGCAGGAAGAAGAAAAGGACGAAAAACCTGCTAAGTCAGAAAAAAAGAAGATCAAGAAGCTCGAAGCTGAACTTGCTGAGGTAAAAAAGGCTCTTTCCGAAAAGGATGCAGGCTTTGCCGAGCTCAATGAGACCTATCTCAGACTTGCGGCAGAGTATGATAATTTCCGTAAACGCAGCGCCAAGGAGCGCGAGGGAATTTATACCGACGCGTGCACCGATGTTTTGATACAGATCCTTCCCATTCTTGATACGCTCGAGCGTGCGGCACAGTTCTCTACGGAGGAAGATGCCGAAACGCCGATGGGCAAAGGTCTTGCACTGACGCTGAAGAACTTTTCCGAAACGCTCACGAAGCTCGGTGTGACCGAGATCGAGGCGCTTGGAAAGCCGTTTGATCCCAATCTTCACAATGCCGTGATGCACGTCGATGACGAAGCTGCGGGGAACGGTGAGATCGTAGAGGTCTTTATGAAGGGCTACGCTAAAGGCGATAAGGTTCTTCGCTATTCGATGGTTAAGGTTGCAAACTAACCTAAAAAATAACAACGAAAAATATTTAAGAATATCCCAAAGGAGGAATTTATTATGGGAAAAATTATTGGTATAGATTTAGGTACGACCAACTCTTGTGTCGCAGTATTCGAGGGCGGTGAGCCCATTGTTATCCCTA
>JAFQPC010000098.1 GCA_017411935.1 Clostridia bacterium
TATATGAGAAGAATGCTGTCGGTCGGTGTCCGCACGCTCGTGATGGAAGTCTCCTCGCAGGCACTCAAGATGGCGCGCGTCTTTGGGATCCATTTTGACGTATGCGTCTTTACGAACCTCTCGCCCGACCATATCGGAGAGTTTGAGCACCCTGACTTTGACGACTACAAGAAATGCAAGCAGTCTCTCTTCAGCGATTACGGAGCAGCCTATATCGTATATAATGCCGACGATGAATACGCGCCCGAAATGATCGGCGCGGCACGTTGCGCCAAGGCAGGTGTTTCGCTGCGTTCGACCGATGCGCTCTTCTATGCGTCGGACGTTGCCTTCTACCGTTCGCCCGCCAACATCGGCGTTGGCTTTACCTGCCACCACGCAGGCGAGGAATATCCCGTCTCGGTTGCTTTCCCCGGCGAATTCAGTGTCTATAACGCAATGATCGCGCTTGCCGTTTGCGCTCGTCTCGGTCTGAAGCCGAGCGAGGTGGCACGAACGATGCGAGATATTCGCGTCAAGGGTCGATTTGAGACCTACGAGCTTCCCAACGGCGCGACCGCCGTCATTGACTACGCGCACAACGGTGTCAGCCTCAAGGCGGCACTGCAAGCGCTTCGTGTGTATGAGCCGAACCGCCTGATCTGCCTCTTTGGTTCGGTAGGCGGACGCACGCGAAACCGCCGCGCAGAGCTCGGTCTCGTTGCTTCGCGTGACGCCGACTTCTGTATTCTGACTTCGGACAACCCCGACAGCGAGCCGCCCTCTGCCATCATCGGCGAGATCGCGACCTACTTCACGAACGGCACCTGCCCCTACATCGCGATCGCCGACCGCCGTAAGGCGATCGAGTATGCCCTCTCGCATTCCGAAAAGGGCGATATTATCCTGCTTGCGGGAAAAGGTCACGAATCCTATCAGCTCATCTGCGGCGTCCGTCAGGACTTTTCCGAAGCCGAGATCATTCGTCAGTTTTGTTTGATTAATTAACATAGGGATGGATTTTGTACCTTTTCTTTTGGAAAAGAAAAGGTACCCAAAAGAAAACGACACAATTTTATGATTGCTCCGCCATATTGTCCGTGCAGCCTTCGGCTTTCTGAGGAACAAACTTGTCGGACAGCACGCTACCGACAAGTTTGGGATGCGATTTTTATTAAAAAAGTAGCTGTGATTTCACAGCTACTCTTTTTATTTTACGACCTCGCATTGGGTGATGCCGTAATATTGCAGGCAAGCGATCGTCTGCCCGTCGATCACTTCGCCGCAGACGGCGACGGGAACCGCGGGCGGGCAGGAAACGCTCATTGAAGCAAAGACGCGTCCGAGGCAGTTCTCAATCGGCAGTCTCTCCTTGGGAGAAAGCATTGCCTTGCGAATACTCATTGCGCGTTCGGCGCGGCTCGGGATCGGCGCAGATCCGCAGATTGCCGCACGGCGCGGCAACGCGAGAAATGTCTCTTTCAATCGGGCAAGCTCGTCCGACGAATGCGCCGTTGACAGCATTGCCACAAGAAAATCACGGTCATAAAACTCACATTCGATATTCTTCTCAGCAAGAAGATCGGCGAGCTCCTCTCCCGTATATCCGTAAGATTTCGGTGCGATCGTGAGCTTTGTCGGCTCGTCACCAAGAAGCGTCCAGCCGTGCTCCGAAAGATTGGCACAAAGCCTTTTCATATCATCGCAAAGTCTCGCCAAATCCTTTTGAAAATCCCCGTCAAGCCTTGCGTTCAGCGCATCGAGCGACTGCAACAGCAGATAGGACGGGCTTGTCGAGGCAAAGAGCGACATCGCGCCCTCGGCTTCGTCAAGAAAAAGCTTTGGCGCGCGCTCCGACAGATGCAGATATGCGCATCCCGTCAGTGCGGGAAGCGTCTTATGCGCCGAGTCGCATGAGGCATCAGCTCCGAGTGTGATCGGGTGACGGTCCTCGGGCAGAAATTTCAGATACGCTCCGTGCGCATTATCGACGAGCAAAAGCACGCCGTTTGCGTGGCAGATCTCGGCGATCGCCGCAAGATCGACCGTATTTCCGAGATAATCGGGGCTCGTCAGATAAACAGCCGTGGGAAGCTCCTCACATTGTTCCAAATATGCGCGAACCGTCTCGGCGGTGATCTTACAGCAAAGCAAGCTCTCGCCATAGAGCCAATCAATCTCAAAATCCAGAAGCGCCGCCGCGCTGACGAGCGTCTTGTGGGCGTTTCTTCCCGCCGCGATGCGACAAGTCTCTCTGCCCTGCTCCTTGGCATAAAGGCAGGCAAGATAGAGCATCGCGCGGAGTGAGAGCGACGAGCCCTCGGTCGAATAGAGCGTCTTTGCCGTGCCAAACAAACGGGAAGCATTCTCCTGACTCTCGCGGATCACTCCGCGCGCGCCGTAGAGCACGTCAGCTCCCGTCACTTCGGTAATGTCGAGTGCTTCGACCCCCAGCGACGAAATGCCTTTATGCCCCGGCATATGCAATCGCATCGGCGCTTTTTCGGCATACGCGCGAACAAAATCACAGATCGGAGTCGTCATTCGTCGCTCCCAAGCGTCTTTGCCGCTTCGAGCATAATGGCACATTCCATTCTCTTGCGGAAGAGCTCACAGCCCGTGGCATAAACGCCCGTGACCGAGCCCGTAGCGTGATACGCGTTTGCCGCACAGCCACCCGAGCAGTAGAGCTTTGCCCAACAGTCGGCGCATTCGGGTCTGGCATAGACGTTGCACGCCTCAAATTCGCCTTGAATTTCGTGGTTGTCAACCCCGTCAAAGACGTTGCCGAGCTTGAATTTTTCCTCGCCCACAAACTGATGGCAGGGATAGAGATCGCCCCACGGCGTGACCGCCATATACTCGGTTCCCGAGCCACAGCCCGAAATTCGCTTATAGATGCACGGACCGCCCGAAAGGTCGATCATATAGTGATAGAAGGTAAAGGGATTGCCCTCTCTGTGACATTTGAGCATCAGCTCTGCGAGCTTTTCATACTGCTCCATCACGATCGGCAGATCCTCTGCCGTGAGTGCCGAGGGATCGTCCGGCGCGCAGACGACGGGCTCCATACTCAGCTCGCGGAAGCCGAGCGAGAGCATCACCTCAATGTCCTTGAGAAAATCGGGATTTGCGTGGGTAAACGTACCGCGCATATAATAATTCTTTCCGCCGCGCGCTTCGACGAGCTTCTGGAACTTGGGAACGATGGTGTCGAAGCTTCCTCTGCCCGCGTGATCGACGCGGAAGCGGTCGTGGATCTCCTTGCGGCCGTCAAGGCTCAATACAACGTTCGAGCACTCGCGGTTGGCGAACTCGATCACGTCGTCGTCGATGAGCATTCCGTTGGTCGTCAGCGTAAAGCGGAAATTCTTGCCGCACTCCTTCTCACGCTCGCGCGCGTACGCCACAAGCTCCTTGACGACCTCAAAGTTCATCAGCGGCTCGCCGCCGAAAAAGTCGACCTCAAGATTTCTGCGCGTACCCGAGTTTTCAATGAGAAAATCGAGCGCGCGTTTTCCGACCTCAAGGCTCATCAGCGCTCGCTCGCCGTGATACTTTCCCTGACTGGCAAAGCAATACGAGCAATCGAGGTTGCAGGTGTGCGCGATATGCAGACAAAGTGCCTTGACGACACCCGAGGTCTTCTTTTTGAGGTCTCCCGCCTTGTCACGAAACGTATCGGGCGCAAAGAGCGAGCCTGCGGCTTTGAGTTCTCCGATCTGCTCGTAAAGCTCCTCGAGCTCCTCCCTCGTTACGTCCTCGCGGTCGCCGTATTTGTCGAAAAGACGCGAAATGAGCTCGTCTTTTGTCACTTCCTCATAGAGCCCGATCGCGTCGTAGGCGATCTCGTCTACCACGTGCACCGAGCCCGAATAAATATCCAGGACGATGTTAAGTCCTCCCAGCTGATAACGGTGAATCATACTATAACTCCTTTTTCTTCAAGAAAAATGCCGCCCCAAGGCGGCATTTCCCAATGGACGAATTAGTCCTGCTTTGCGTTTTCGCACTGCTGATTTGCAATACCGCAGCTGGTCTTGCAAGCAGACTGGCAGGAAGTCTGGCACTCGCCGCATCCGCCGTTCTTTGCGCTCTCGCAGAGGTTCTTGGTGTTCAAAGTCTGAATATGTTTCATTTTTGATGCCTCCAAATAAAATGGTTTGATTTATTATAACATACTTTCTCGGAGAAGTCAATCACCGACGACAATTTTTTTGCATTTTTTCAAATAATTCAATAAAAATCCGCATCCCAAACTTGTCGGGACGTAGGGTCCGACAAGTTTGTTCCTCAGAAAGCCGACGTTTGCACAGAGAATGTGGCATAAGCAATTGCCAAATTGTGTTGCTTTCTTTTGCTTACTTTTCTTTCCGCGAAAGAAAAGTAAGCGCTTCCTTACAAAACGATCTCCATTCCGATCTTCTGAGGTACCAAACCAAGCGATTGATAAAATCTCAATGCCGATTCATTGCACGACCAGACGTTGAGCGTCAGGTTGTAGCAACCAAGTGAGCGAGCAAGATCGAGCGAGGCTTCATAGAGAAGCGTTCCGATCTTCTTTCCACGCGCCGTTTCATCGACGCAGAGGTCGTCGATATAGAGCGTTTTGATGTCGGTCATCACGGGGTGATCCACGTGCTGTTGCACGATACAGAAGGAATAGCCCCACACGGCATCGTCCTCATCGACGGCAACGAGGATCGGACGGTTTTTGTCCGAAAGAAGCTTGCGAAGCTCGTCCTCGCCGTATTTCGTGCCTATCCCAAAGAGGTCGGGACGACCATTGTGATGCACAAGGCAAACCTGTCTCAGCAGGTCCATCATTTTGGGAATATCTTTTTCGGTCGCAAAACGTGTTTTCATAGAAGTTCTCCTTTGTCGATGATCGTTTCGATCTCGGCGATCACCTCGGCGATCACCCCTCGGTCGTGATGACAGAGCGTTTTTCGGCAGATCGCCTTGACCTCGTCCACGGCATTTTCGGGACAAAACGCAAGATCTGCCACCGACATCATTTCGAGATCGTTATGATAGTCGCCCGCAACGACGAGTGTCATTGGACGGTCGAAGCAAAGCTCGCAAAGACGGCGAAGTCCGAGCGCTTTCGTGACACCGAGCGCTTGCACGTCGATGAGTGTATCGTCCGACTGCGAGATCTCAAGTCTGCCGTGAAAATGCTCGGCAAGTCTCGGTTTCAAATCGTTGACGATCTCGAGCTCATCGCGAATGGCAAGCTTGTAAAGTCCGTATGCCCCCCACCCGTCGATCGGAACGAGACGCGATTCTCTTTTGGGAGAGAGCCACGCAAAATCGGCTTCCATCATCGGATTGGAAAGCTCGGTATAGATCACTGCTTCGTCGGTAATGGCGCGAAGTCCCGCCGTAGGTGCTATGCGCTTCATTTCAAAATACAGCTTGCGCACAAGCTCATAGGGGATCGGCGTTTTTTCGAGCACAGAGCCATTCGCATAGTCGTAAAGACAAGAACCGTTCCCCGTGACGGCAGGAAGATTGAGGAGCTCCTCGGAGCGAAAATAGCTTCCGCCGAGCACCGCGGTGTGATAGCGTCCCGTCGCAAAGGTAAAGTGACCGCCGTTTTCCTTAAAATATTGAATTGCGTCCAAGTTGCGGCGGCGACCGTCGGGGTCTTTCGTCAGAAACGTGCCGTCAAGGTCGGTCGCAAGGACGATATTTTGAAACTTTTTGGGATTTTTCATAGTTCTCCTTCGTCGATCATTCGTTCGAGCGTTGCCACAACGTCTGCCATCAAGCCCTTGTTGTGATCGCAAAGCGTTGCGTGTGAAATGGCTTTGATCTCATCGACGGCGTTTTCGGGACAAAACGCGAGGTCGGCTTCCTTCATCATGGCAAGGTCGTTGTGATAGTCGCCCGCAACAACGAGCGTCACAGATCTCTCAAAAGACAGCTCGCAAAGCTTACGCAGTCCGAGCGCCTTGGTATAAGCAATTGCCTGCACGTCAAAAAACTCTTCTGAGGGTTTGGTAAAGACGAGCCGATCGCCAAAATGATGCGAAAGTGCGCTCATCAGCTCGTCAAGCGAGCCGTCTGACGTACGAATATCCAATTTATAAAAATCGCCCTCTCGCCACGTATCGGGGTCTCCCAAGGGATCTTCCCACTTCGGTGTAAGTACGGCGCTCGGCGAGAGGCGTTTCATTTCGTCATATAGCTCCCGCAAAAGAGCACGCGGGGTATTGGCTTTCCACACAGCCGTTCCCGTCGCGTAATCATAGAGCACCGAACCGTTTCCCACAACTGCGGGAAGATTCAGGAGCTCCTCGGTCACAAAATAATCCTCGCCCACGACGTTAAACTGTGCGCGTCCTGTGGCAAAGGTAAAGTGACCGCCGTTTTCCTTAAAATATTGAATTGCCTCAAGATTTCGGCGGCGACCGTCGGGATCCTTCGTCAGAAATGTGCCGTCAAGGTCGGTCGCAAGGACGATCCCGGAAAATTTACCTTTCATCATATTTCCTTTCTCTTTTTAATGTTTTAACGTTTCACCTTTGAACCAAAATCCTGTGCGAAGCGTTCCGTTTTGATCGATGATACGGCTCTTGAGACGTCCCTCGCGGTAAAAGCTCCAAAGGATTTCATAGATCAGGACAACATACGGCTTGAAACAGCCCGTGGGGGAAGCAAATTTACTGTCCACCATCGGCTCGTGCCACGCGTCGCGCCACTCCTCGTAGGCGGGAAAATCGTAAATCGACTTGGGATCGGCTTCGGTTGCCGTCGAAAGGATTGCCTCGATTCGATCATAAAAGAGCTTTTTGGTGCGCGCATCAGCTTGCTCTACACGGACGCCGTCCATCGTCGTCGAGCAAAGCGTCACACCGCCCGCCGTGACCTGCGCCACGCTCGTAGGCGGAAGCAAGGTAATCGGTATATTTACAAACGTGTCGGGAAACGAGATCGGGGTGGTCGAAAGATAAACCTCTCCCTCACCAACGCCAAAAAACATCGGACGGCTCAGCGTTCCGACCGTGATCGTGTCGGGCGTGCGCTCGTGTACACCGAGCATAATAATATCGGCGGGAATACTGCCCAAAGTGTCACGGAAGGCGCGTGCCATCGTTTGCTTTTCCTCGCCATCCTTGGCAGCCGCCATCGTTTCTCCCACCGTCAGCGCGTAATATTCCGAGGGGTGGAAGCCGCGACCGTCGGGCAGAGGAAGATTCCACTTCGGCTTGTCGGTCACCACTCCGCTACGCACGGGAAGACCGCGACGGTACAGATCGGTCATTGCCGCGTCAAAGGCAGCAAAAAATTCGGGACAAAGCGCATCGCGGAAGGTTCCGTTGAGCACAAACGCGCCGCGCGCATCGGCAGAAAGAAAGGGGTGCCCATGCTCAATATAATTGCCCGCCGTACGCGAATGAATCAATCCCACCGTGCCGGGGAGATCGATCGCATCGGTCGAGCGAAGCAATTCGTCCACGTCGCCGATGACCTTTCGCCAATGGAGCTTGCCCTCGTGAATCGTTGCGATTCCCGTGCTAAGACCGCCGTCGATATATTCGGTTTTCTTTAACATTTCAATCAGAATCGGTGCCGCGCGACGAGAACCCGCATAGCCTGCAATGATACACATCAGAAAAATCTCCTTGGATCTGTTTTTCGTGTCCATTATAACATAAAGGAACGGAAAATGCAATAAAAGAGCGGCAAATTAATATCAGCACCGATAACGAAGTTTTAAATTTTTGACAGTCAGAAACAAAAAAGGCTCCCCCTTTGGGGGAGCTGTCACCGTAAGGTGACTGAGAGGGCATTCCGTCAAGAACCCTCTCCGTCACGCTACATACTTCGCTTCGCTTCGTTGCGAGTTTTCTTACGAAAACTCGGCGTGCCACCTCTCCCAAAAGGAGAGGCTATTTTTATGCCATTCTTCGATAAGAAGACCGTTGTTTTGTGATAAACCTTCGTTATCGGACATCAAATGATCTTACCGCTCTTTTATTCGCATTCCTTGCGCAGAAGCGCGAGCAATTCTTCAAAATCCGCGGGGAGCGGGATCTCAAAGGTCATCTCGGCGCCGTTTTTCGGATGTGTCAGCATCAGCTTTGCCGCCACGAGACACTGTCCCGCGAGAAGCTTTGCGTGCTTCTTTTCAAACGCCGTACCGCCACCGCCGTACAGCTCGTCACCGAGCAAGGGGTGTCCGATCGACGACAGATGCACACGGATCTGATGCGTGCGCCCCGTTTCGAGCTCACAGCGAACGAGCGAGTACCGACCGAGCCGCTCGACAACGCTCCAATGCGTCACCGCATCTCTTGCGCGCTTGGCGGGGTCACGCACGACCGCCATTCGCTTGCGGTCGACGGGGTGTCGACCGATCGGCGCATCGACCGTTCCCTCATCCTCGCGGAAATTTCCCTGTACGATGGCATAATAAATTCTGCGGATCTCGTGCGTTTTGATTCGCTCGGCAAGATACAGATGCGCCGCGTCGTTCTTTGCCACAACGAGAAGTCCCTCGGTATCCTTGTCAATTCGATGCACGATCCCCGGTCGAATGACGCCGCCGATGCCCGAAAGGCTTCCCTTGCAATGATAGAGAAGCGCATTGACGAGCGTTCCCGTCGGATTGCCCGCCGCGGGATGAACGACCATCCCCTTGGGCTTGTGCACAACGACGATGTCCTCGTCCTCATAAATAATGTTGAGCGGAATATTTTCGGGCTCGGCACGGTCGGGGGTCGGCGTGGGAAGCGCGACACAATAAACTGCTCCTGCCACGACCTTATCTTTTTTGGAAACCGTTCTTCCGCCGACCGTCACGCGTCCCGTCTCCATCAGTCGAACCGCCGCCGATCGCGTCAGTTCACTTTTTTCCGAGAGAAAGACGTCAGCGCGTTTTCCCGCATCGTTCGCCTCGGCAAGAAGCTCGAGCGTCGAACCCTCGTCGAGCTCCTCGATGTATTCCTGATCTTCCAAAAACTCAGACATTCTGTCCTCCGTCGGTTTCTTTTTCGGCTTTTTCTGCCTTTTCTTTTCGCCAGTCCCCGATCATCGAAACGATGAGCCAGACGAGCAAAATGCCCGCGCCGACACAGACACACGCATCGGCAAAATTAAACACCCACATCCAAAGATTCGGAAACGCGCAAAAGTCGATCATATCAATCACATACGGAAGCCGTATGCGGTCGATCATATTTCCGATGCCGCCGCCGATAATGAGCGACATCGCCACACACGCCCACACGCGTTCGGGGCGGAACTTCCAAAGGTATATCAAAAGCGCAACGATCGCCACCGACGAGATGAGCATAAAGACCCATCGGTGATCGGAAAGCATTCCGAACGCCGCGCCCTCATTCTGCACGTAAGTAAAATGAAGCACATTGGGAATGACTGCCACCGATTCGCCCTCGGCGAGCATTGCCACCGTCAGGAGCTTGGTCGCTTGATCCACAAGGACCGATGCGGCAATCACACAAAGCCAGATCCACATAAATTTCTCTCTTTTCGTTTTTTCGTTTGTCTTTTATTCGTATTTTTCCGCCAAAAGGCGAAGTCTTCCCTTTTTGGTCTTCTCGGCGAGGGAGATCACGCGATAGCGTCCTACGCCGCGCACCGAAAGAATGGCGGGAACTTCGACCGTACGGTCGGGACGCGTTTCTTTTTCGAAGTTGAGCTCGACAAGCTCGCGTTCGACGCACTCTCTCGCACGTTCCCGCGAGAGCCGACACAGCGCCGCCACGACGCAGTCAAGACGCGCGGATGCGACGGTATCCGAGATCGGCGTCATCCGACGCTCGGGACAGATCGTTCGAAGCTCGTCCGCATCGACGAGGGAGAGCGTTACCTTATCATTCCCCACACGTTCAAGATGCGTCAAAAGAAACGGAACGATCCCACTCTCACAAAGCACGACCGCTTCTCTTTGCCCCTCACCGCACGGGAGAATATCTCCCATCACGCTCCGTGTAAGCCCAAGCCCGAGAAGCGATCCCAGAAAGTCGCGGTGCGAAAGCGCACGGTAGCCGCTTCCGCGGACGCGAAGCGCTGAGATCTCGCTCGCAAAGCCAAAGTCGCAAAGCGCGTCGGAAAGGTTCTCCTCGTCTTCGATCTCGATATATTCGGGCAACAGATACAGCCGTCTTCGCTCGGCATTGGGAATGCCGCCAAACGAGATGGCACGCACGCCACCTTTCGCAAGATAGCCCTCGGCAAAATGCCTCTCTCTGGGAGATAAAAAAGGAGAGATCGCGACCTCTCCCTTTGCCGAACGAGCCGTAAGGTCGTCCAGTCGGGCAAACAGGAGCCCGAATTCCTCTTGATTTCGTTCCATTTGGTTTTCTCCGTCTCTCACATTGCCAGCACGAACGAAAGCAAGCTCAGCAAAAGATACGAGACCATAAAGGAAATGTCGATCGGCAGGTTCTGAAACCAACCGAGCTTTTCAAACAACAGTCGGATGGGCACGATGAAGGGCTCGGTGATCGCATATAAAAAGTCAACGAACTTGTTGGAATCAATGGGAAACCAAGAAAGGATCGCACGAAGCATCATTGCGATCTGAATCCCCAGAAGCAACAGTACGACGATGTCCGTTACAACGGTCAAAACGGTTGGCAAAATAGAGTCCTCCTTCGGTCGGATACCCCGACGCGTATTTCATCTCGGCAAAAAAACGCCGATGGGTCTGTTGCACACAAGGTGCAACAGACCGTCTTTGACTTCTGTCAATTGTTCTCAGATCCTGTCAAGATCAGTCAGCGCTGACCATCGTCTCGATCGAGCTGACGTCGACGTTCTTGGGAGCAACCACGATCGTGCTCTTGCTGACACGGGTCATCACGCCGCCTGCGACGTGAACAGCACCCTGCAGGTAAGAAACTACGCGAAGTGCGAGGCTCTGATCCTTTTCCAGACCCTCTACGTTCATCAGAACGGTGTTACCGTTCATCATCAGGTTGGCGATCTCAACGGCATCCTTGAACTCCTTGGGGTTCACGATCTTGAGCGCAGCGGTAGCGGGAGCACCGAACGCAGGTGCGGGCTCTGCGGGAGCACCGAAGATCGCGTCCTCGTTCTCCTCTGCTTCCATCGTGTCAAAGCCTTCGTCTGCAGCAAATGCGCCATTGTCCTCGAACTCATCGTAATTGTCGGTCTTCTTGAATTTCAACATAACTTCCTCCGATTTTTATTTATATTTTTTTATTTTTTCTTTGTTAGGTATGAACGAAAAGCCCGCGTCCGATCCGAACGAGATCCGAGCCCGAGGCGATCGCCTCTTCAAAGCTCTCACTCATCCCCATCGAAAGGATCGGTTTTTCGGTCCTATTTATATTATGCAATTTTTTTGTCCAAATGTCAAGAACTTGTTTGTAAGTTCTTCGAAAATATTTCAAATAATCTTCTTTTTCGTCACATTTCGGTGCCATCGTCATAAAACCGCAAAGGCGCAGGTGAGGATATTCCGAAAGACGATCGCAAAATGCCTCGACTTCGGCAGGGGCGAGTCCGCCCTTGTTTTCCTCCTCTCCGCTATTGATCTCAACAAGCACGTCCATCGTAATCCCTCGCTTTGCCGCTTGCTTTTCGATCTCGGCGGCAAGACGCTCGGAATCGAGCGAATGGATCATCACAACCTTGTCGATGATATATTTTACCTTGTTGGTCTGAAGCGAACCGATAAAATGAAAGCGAACTCCCTCTCGCATCTCTCCGAGTGCCTCGTAGTGCGCAAGAAGCTGTTGCACACGGTTCTCTCCGAGCTCGCGTACGCCGAGCTCACACAGTGCGCGGATCTCTCCGTCGTCGGCATATTTGACCGCGGCGATCATTCCGACGCTTCCCGCTTCGCGTCCTGCCGCGGCTTCTGCGGCACGGATACGCTCCGTGATCGCGTCCAGATTTTTTTGAATGTATTCGTATGCCACGCTCAGTTCACCACCATTCCGTCAAAAAGTTGTTTTCCGTTGAGAATGATCAGATCGTTGACCTGAAGATATTCGACCTCCCCGTCGCCCTCAAGTCCCGACTTCACAAGATAATAATCACTGCCCTCATAAAGAATATCAATCTGTCGGAAATGTACCACGCTTCCGCGCAGAATATAGACTCCGCGCATTCCGTCGAGCTTTTTCACACAGTCCTTCGGAACGTAAATTCCACTCGTCGAATCGACCGTGATCCGCACGCTCTGACGGCGCAGAAGCGAAAAATCCTCGGGCAATCGGTCACACGAGAGAACGATGAGCCAAACGCCCTGCTCCGAATCCTCAATACTCTTTTCAAACGTCATCGGGAGAGACGTTCTTCCGTTCTCCTCAAAGAGAACGTCGTACACGCCTCCGTCCTCAAAATATTTTTGCTCGCCCGGCTTCACGGGAATCACGAGATACCACTCGCTCGTATAAGAAATTTTTCCGTAGGCGTTCGCGGTCGATGCGGGAGAAGATTCGATCAGATCAAAGAAGCTCTCCCCCGTCAAGCTCTCAATTGCCGCACCGGTAAATGTGTTCTCAAAGCCGTCGGGCGAGGAATAGAAATATCCGCTCTGCTTTGCCGAGTAGCTTGTCCCCGTTCCGCAGGATGAGAGGAGCTCCTCACGTTCGGCACGCAATGCTTCCAGCGTCTTCGAGGCAGCAGCCTGCTCGCCGTTCCAAAGCGTGTCCATTTGATTGAGTCCCGTCAGAAGCTGGTTCACCTCGGAAGAAAGACCTCCGCTCTCGCCCGAAGCGAGCATTTTGATGAGCGTTCCGTAGGAGTCGTTCACCGAATCCTTGACCTTTGAGGGGTCAGTACTTCCCCCAAGTCCGTCCATACTTTGCTCAAGGAGCTTGATCTCGCTGTCAATGCGCCTCAGGCGTCCTTGAAGATCGGCTCCGCCCTCGTATACCGTGGCAAGTGTCTGCCCACGGGAAACCTTCGTGCCGTCCGAGACGGCATAATCGGCAAGTCCGCCACCCTTGGCAGTCAGCAGCGTTTCGTCGCGGAAAAAGTAGCCGTCATAGCTGAGCGTCGTGTGCTCGGTCGTAACTCCCGCCGCAAAGGTAGAAAGCTCACCGTCAAAAAGACCGATCAGATGATAGAGCGTGTAGACCGCCACGAGCAAGCAAACAAGTCCGACGGCAAATCGGTTTTTCAAAAGCTTTTTTCCTCGCATCGCACGCGCTCCTTTCCCATCGGTTTTTTCAATCCCTATTTTATATATTGTACCACAAAATCAGAAATTTTGGAAGAGCTCCGACGCATTTTTTAAAAGATTTTTTTGTGTGGTTTCTCCCGATACCGTCAGCGGTCGGGCATAGGGCTTTGCCGAAAACCAGGTGATCTGCCGCTTGGCGTAGCGCCGCGTCGCCGTTTTGAGGTCTTCTGCCGCCTCGGCAAGAGAGACGTGTCCGTCAAGATAGGGCAAGATCTCCTTGTAGCCGATCGCCTGCGCCGCCGTACGGTTCTTCTCAAAGACCCCCTCGGCGCGAAGCGCAGCGGTCTCCTCGACAAGCCCATCGTCGATCATGATATCCACGCGGGCGTTGATGCGCTCGTACAGCTGCTCGCGGTTCTCATAACTCAGATAGAGCACGCACGCGTCATAGCGCATACCGCCCTCGAGCGAGCGACGGTCGAGCTCGGTTTTGGTAATCCCCGCGGTTCGGTAAATTTCGATCGCGCGAAGCACGCGCTTGACATTGTTCGGATGCGTTGCTTCGGCGCTCTCGCGGTCGATCTCATACAGCTCGCGCCAAAGGGCATCCGCCCCCTCTCGCTCGTAGCGAGCCCAAAGCTCGGCGCGAAGATCTTCGTCCACTGTGTCGGGCGCGAGGTCGTTCTTTCGCAGAAGCGCGTCGAGATACAGCCCCGTGCCGCCGCAGACGATGGGAAGCTTTCCGCGAGACGAGATTTCCTCAATAGCGCGCGTGGCGAGGGACACGTAGTCGGCGCAGGAAAAGTCCTCATCGGGCTCGCAAACGTCGATCAGGTGATGAGGAACGCGCGCGAGCTCGTCTGCCGTCGGCTTCGCCGTGCCGATATTCATACGACGGTAGATCTGCATCGAGTCGCAGGAGACGATCTCTCCCCCGAGCTCTTCCGCAAGAGCGAGCGCCAGCGCGCTCTTTCCGCTTGCCGTCGGTCCTGCGACGGCGATGATTTTTTCGTTCATAAGCTTCCTCTGTCACGTCCGTTTCCATATTCGCGTTTCATCGCGTCCACAGAAACCACCCACTGTTTTCCGAATTTGCAAACGTCAACGCCGTTGACAAGCTTTCCATAAGAAATTGCTTTGCGAAGCGTGCTTTCGTTGAGCCCCCAAAGCTCGGTCGCGTCGCTGAACGCCATCAGTCCGTCAAAAGGGGTATCCACTTGAACGCCGTTCTCCCAAAGCTCATCGCAAGATAAGTCAAGATCATCATTCCAAACAATGCCGTATCCGCCGACATCTACGGCGACACAAGCAAACTCGGCGTCATTGATTTCTGCAAATATAGGAATCCGTTCCATGAGCGGCTTCACGTCATAAATTTTTGTGATCCCCTCCGCAAATTGAACGCTCAATTTGTATTCAGGGAGCGCAGAAACGGTTTTTATTTTGTGAAACATACCGCACCTACTTTGATTTATTTTCAAACTATATTGTATCACGATACCGTGATTTTGTCAATGGTTATACAGAAAAATCCCCAAGAAAATTTCTTCCTTGGGGATAAGTTTCATTTGATTTTAAATCTTGTCACAAAGAACATCGGTGCAAAGCGCATCGAGACGGGCTTCAACTCTATGTGCACAATCAAGCAAATCATTCTCGTCAAGAACCATTCTCATTTGATCGATGATTGAAAGCTGAATTGACTTAACCAACTCAATTTTCTCTGCCCTTTGATCTTCTTTTTGCTGAATATCATCGTACATCTTCTCATACATTTCAAGCATTTTGAGCAGTGTTATCTCTCGAGTTTTGAATACGTCACAGATCTCTGTAATCTGCTCGTAGCGCGCCTCATTTTCTTCTTCGACAATCGAAGTGATCGCATCGCCCAAACGATGTAGCGAGGTGTTGCTATTTTCGGTAAGCTGTTTTTGCAGAATTGTGAGTTGTACAAAGATTTCTTTTGCGGTTAATGTATTCTGTTCCATTTTCTTTTCCTCCAAAATTTGATCCGGAGGACACGCAAGGCATATTTTATTTTCACCTACGAAGCGTGCCCTGCCGTTCTTTACAAGACCTTTTGCCCGTTTCGGGTAGGTCGCTTCATATTCATTTCCTTGCTCATCAACTACAATCACGTTTTTTTCGATGGGTGTCGCCCCCTTTGTATTGAATTTGCAACTGTTCTGTGACGCTGTTTTTTCTGATGGGTGCCGTCCCCGATTCACATATTCAGTTTAGCATAGCCGGAAAGATTTGTCAAGTGCTATTTTATTAAATCAACATCGCGTCCACAATGTGTACGGAATATACGTCAATCGTAGGGGCGTGCATTGCACGTCCGCGGACGACCGATGGTCGCCCCTACAAGTATAGGGGGGCTTTTATCCTATAAACATCGCATCTACGATGTTGATGCTATATAAGAAATTACCGCTTGGTAATGTTGCACAAATATCTTGGAATTTTTCTGCAACGACATTCATGAAAATTCCGTAGAAACTCACTGAATCCCCACTACGACTGGGGACTTTCTTTATAAGCATCGGGGTTCCGATGCTTATCATATGTAAGAAATAACTGCATTAATTTGCACATGTCAATCCATAAACAAAAAATGGCAAAGAATTCTGCCATTTTTCGTTATTGTAACATTCAGAAATTATTTAGCTTTGGCAATTTCAATCGCAGAAAAGTCTATATTCACCTTTTCCAACATTAGTGGAGGCATTCCTGCTTTTGTTGTTAACTCTGCAATCATTGATTGCATATATGGGAACAATATATCGTATGCTTCAGCATGCACATTTTTCTTGTCTATATCGGTTTGTACTTTTCCACAGTTAAAAAAGCCCAAAACCTGAACGGTTACGGAAAACCAGTCCGGATGTTCTTTGCATACTGCCGAAACATTAAAGGTAGCCAAGCAGTTTTCTTTATTTTCATCGAAATCTACAGTTAAGCCAAAACGATTTTCAATTTCTATCGTACCCTCATCTTTAATGTCTATTAAAGATTGTATTTTAGGGTAAACTACTTTTTGTGTTTGTAACATATTACTCACCTCTAGATCAATTAATATAACTATTAGAATATGGAGAACCGTATGAAAGAGGAAGCATAACTGTATAACTTGCATTAGATATTTCTTTACTCTCACTTATTGCAGTAACAGCCATCATTTTAACTTTTTCCACAGCTTTCTTAACAGCGGGCATTACATAATCCAGTGTTGATATACTACTATTTTGAGCAACAATTGCATCATTAACATACTGGTTCAAACTTATCCCTTGCTTTTCAGCTAACTCTACAGCTCTGCGATGAACGGCAGGAGAACACCTAACTGTAAATTTCCCACTACATTCTCTAATTGCTTCACATGGTACCTCTGGAATATCGATGCCATATTCTATAGCTGTTGCTAACCACTCTTCCTCATTCATTTGCAATTCTAATATTGCTTCCTCTTGCGTATCACCTTGACCAACACAACCATTTAACAAAGGAGATTCTGCAATCCAAAACTCATGATTCTCCACTTTAGTTTTATATACTGTAAATGGATATTTCATCACTGTTCCTCCTTGATTCTATCTATTAATTTCTTAATTTCTTTAATATATGCTTCTGCTACTGTATCTCCGTGAGAAGGTATTGGTATTACTGTTCCGGTTGGTTTGTGCACAATCTTCATTTGATGTCTACCGCCTGAAACAACAATACATCCAAATGCTCTTACAATTTTTTCAATTTCAGCGACACGCATATCATTGGGCACTGGTTTCTTATAAAGTTTTTCCAAATACTTATCTAACTGTGCCACAATATTTTTATCCTCCTATATCAGCAGTATTCATATGGTATCATATTTGCCACCATTTGTCAAGATATAAATTGTAAATTTTCTTTTATTCTATCAACATCGCGTCACCAAAGCTGAAGAAGCGATATTCTTCCCTCACTGCCGTCTCGTAGGCTTCCATCATTTTCTCGCGGTTATAGAACGCCGAGACGAGCATCAGCAGCGTGCTCTCGGGCAGGTGGAAATTTGTAATGAGCGCGTCGACCGCCTTGAAGCGGTAGCCGGGGTAAATGAAAATGCCCGTGTCGCCCGACATCGCGGGGATCGTTCCGTCCTCGCGCGCCACGCTCTCGATCGTACGGCACGAGGTCGTTCCGACGCAAATGAGCCGTCCGCCCTTGGCTTTGCAATCGTTGATGAGATCGGCGCTTTCCTTCGATACCGAGAAAAACTCCGAGTGCATCACGTGCTCGTCAATGCGCTCTGCCTTGACGGGGCGGAAGGTGCCAAGTCCGACGTGAAGCATCACGGGCGCGATCTTCACTCCCTTTGCCTTAATTTTTTCCAGCAATTCGGGCGTAAAATGCAGTCCTGCCGTGGGCGCTGCCGCCGAGCCCTCCTCGCGGGCGTAGACCGTTTGATAACGGCTGTTGTCCGAGAGCTGCTCGGTGATATACGGTGGCAGCGGCATCAGACCGATGATGTTGAGCACCTCGTAGATATTTTCGTATTTTTCCTTGTCGTAAGTAAAGCGAATGATGCGGTTTCCCTCCTCGACGAGGTCGATCACCTCACCCGTCAGGATCCCACCGCCAAAGACCGAACGAGATCTCAGCCGCGCGCGCTTGCCCGGTTTGACGAGACACTCCCACGTGTCAAGGTCGCGCTGACGCAGAAGAAGCAGCTCGAGCGCCGCGTCCTCTCTGCCCTCGGCGTGTCCGTAAAGGCGCGCGGGAATGACCTTGGAATCGTTGATGACGAGCACGTCGCCCTCGCGAAGATAATCGAGAATATCGTAAAA
Organism: Clostridia bacterium; assembly: GCA_017411935.1. Taxonomy (GTDB): domain Bacteria; phylum Bacillota; class Clostridia; order Oscillospirales; family CAG-272; genus HGM12713. The sequence continues at coordinate 17,938 of JAFQPC010000098.1, forward strand.
CCGGCGGTGCTCCAGCGTTCCCTTTTCGCGGTCGAGCACCATCAGGCGCGAATGGTCGCGCTGCTCTGCGGGGTGCTGCGCAATGCGCTCGGGGGGCAGCTCATAATAAAAATCCGAGGTACGAAGCTCGGTTGGCTTTTTTTCGTTGACGATCATAAATTTCCTATTTTCCTTTATAAAAATCAAAAAAGTTATTGACAGACGGACAAAGATATGCTATCATTAATTGGAAGATACATATAATTATGATAGAGGTGCATCGCGTCACCGCGCTCCGTCAAGGCTGCCGAGCCGCAGAGACGGTCCTGCGAGGGCGGGTTGCCGAAGAGGCGGTACGTCGGCGCGTCCGTTCTCTGGTCCTGCCGATTCATAGTCGGCGGACTGTCATCAAAGATGCAGAATATCGTTTGATGGAGAGCTATCTGTTGTTGTCGTAAGTAGTCGCAATTCCGCTACTTATATTATAGTACAATTACAGCTGGTTTTCAACCGGTTTTTTTATTTTTTATATGAAATCTTACACGTTTTCGCAAGAAAAGGAACAAAAGGAGTAAAATTATGAGCAAACTCAAGAAAACCATCTTTACGGGTGCGGCAACCGCCATCGTTACGCCCTTCAAGCAGGGCAAGATCGACTACGACAGCTTCGGCAAGATCATCGAAGACCAGATCGCCAACAAGATCGACGCCATCGTCGTCGCAGGTACGACGGGCGAGGCGGCAACGCTGACGCACGAGGAGCACTGCGACTGTATGCGTTACGTCGTCGAAAAGGTCGAAGGACGCGTTCCCGTCATCGCGGGCACGGGCTCGAACGACACCGCTTACGGCATTGAGCTCTCGCAATACGCTTGCGAGGTCGGTGCTGACGCGCTTCTGCTCGTCACCCCCTACTATAATAAAGCAACCCCCAAGGGACTGATCAAGAACTTCCTCGAGACGGCGGAAAAGACCACCAAGCCGATCATTCTTTACAACGTTCCCTCGCGTACGGGCTGTAACATTCCCCTCTCGGTCTACAAGGAGCTTGCCAAGCACGAGCGCATCGTCGCCGTCAAGGAAGCTTCGGGCAACATCAGCGCGATCGCCGAGCTGATCTCCGAGTGCGGAGACAGCTTTGACATCTATTCGGGCAACGACGACCAGATCGTTCCGATCATGTCGCTCGGCGGTAAGGGTGTCATCTCGGTGCTCTCGAACGTACTTCCCCGCCAGACGCACGAAATGGTCAAGATGTGCCTGGATAACAACTACCACGGTGCAACGCAAATGCAGCTCTACTACCTCAAGCTCATCAACGCCCTTTTCTGTGAGGTCAACCCCGTTCCCGTCAAGACGGCAATGGCAGAGCTCGGCTGGTGTGACGTGGAAATGCGTCTGCCTCTTTGCGAAATGGACGATGCCAACAAGGCAAAGCTTCTCTCGATCATGAAGGACTACCGACTGCTGTAAAGCACCCTAAGAAAAGGCTCTCCCCTTGGGAGAGCTGTCGAACGAAGTGAGACTGAGAGGGTTCTTCGCAAAGCCCTCTCCGTCATTTTCTAACGAAAATGCCACCTCTCCCAAAGGGCGAGGCTTTATTTGAAAGACCAAAAGAAAGGATTTTGAATATGACGAATATCATTCTCTGCGGTTGCGGCGGACGAATGGGTCAGGCAATCGTTCGGGCGACCGAGCAAGGTGACACGCTCCGCGTCGTTGCGGGCGTGGACGTCAATGCCAATGCCGTAGCTCCTGCCTGCGCGTTTCCCGTCTACACGAACATCTCGGAGTTTCCGGGAAGTGCCGACGTGATCGTTGATTTTTCCCATCATACCGCCCTGCCCTCTCTGCTTGACTACGCCGTGAGAACGGGCACGCCGCTTGTCGTTTCCACCACGGGTCACACCGAGGAAGAAATGAAAATGATGAAGGACGCATCCGAGAAGGTCGCGATCTTCTTCTCTCGCAATATGTCGATCGGCATCAATCTGATGATCGAGCTTGCCAAGAGCGCCGCAAAGACGCTTGGCATTGCCTTTGACGTTGAGATCGTCGAGAAGCATCACAACCAAAAGCTCGATGCTCCCAGCGGCACGGCGCTGATGATCGCCGAAGCCATTGCCGAGGAGCGCGAGGAAAGTGAATTTATTTACGACCGTCACGCTGTCCGTCAAAAGAGAGCGCCTCGCGAGATCGGTATTCATTCGATCCGCGGCGGAACGATCGTCGGAGAGCACGACGCGATCTTTGCGGGCAAGGACGAGATCGTGACGATCTCGCACACGGCAACCTCGCGCGAGGTCTTTGCCGAGGGCGCGCTCCGCGCCGCCGCGTATCTCGCAGGCAAAGGCGCAGGTCTTTACAATATGTCGGATCTCATTCACGAGCAGGCATAACATCTCAAAAGGACTCTACGGAGTCCTTTTTTGTGTACTCGGTGCA
>JAFQPC010000099.1 GCA_017411935.1 Clostridia bacterium
ATTGCCCTTTTTCTTTCCGATTGGCTTCGTGCCGACGGATACGAAACAATTCTCACTCGTTCGGAGGATATTCTTCTCTACGACAGAAATTCCGACTACCACGGACAAAAGAAGGTTCAAGATCTCGCCGCGAGGAGAAAGATCGCCGAGAACTACGAAAACGCCGTCTTTATCAGTATTCATATGAATGCATTTCCCGAAGCGAAATACCGAGGACTTCAAGTCTATTATTCCAAGAATGACCCGTCCTCTCAAGCCCTTGCCGCAGAGATCCAAGAGCGCACACGCGAGCTCCTTCTCCCCGACAACACACGAAAAATCAAAGCCGCCGAAGAAAACATTTATCTTCTCGATCGTCTTTCCTGTCCTGCGGTACTCGTGGAATGCGGATTTCTTTCCAACCCCGAAGAATGCGAGCTCCTCTCCACCGAAAAATATCAAAAAAAGCTCGCGTTTTCTCTCTACGTCAGCCTGATAAATTATTTGAACAACGAGGCAAAAAATATACCGTAAGTCCTTGATTTTTCAAAATTCCTATTGTATAATGTATGTATATGAAATTCTCGGAGGTTGAAATGAAAGGCGTTAAAACCGTTTATATCTGTTCCGAATGTGAATATGAAAGCGCCAAGTGGCTTGGCAAGTGTCCGCGATGCAATTCGTGGAACAGCTTTGTCGAAGACGTTGTCGCAAAAGAAGGAAGTGCTCCTACCGCGGTACAGCACCCATCCATTGTTCGTGTGGGTGAAAATCACGCGTCTCCCTTTTCCGAGCTGGAAGCGACCGAATACCTGCGCTCCGGCACGGGCCTTTCTGAGCTTGACCGTGTGCTCGGCGGTGGACTCGTGTCGGGCTCTGTGGTCCTCCTTTCGGGCGAGCCCGGCATTGGAAAATCCACCCTGCTATTGCAGATCTGCGATACGCTCGGTGCAGATAAGACCGTGCTTTACGTCTCGGGCGAGGAATCGCGCGGACAGATCAAACTCCGTGCCGAACGTTTGCAGGTACACGGAAACAAGCTCTACATTCTGACCGAAACCAACTTAGAGCATATTTTGGAAGAAGCAAAGAAAATCAACCCCGATGTCATCATTGCCGACTCGGTACAAACCCTTTATTCCGATCATATCACCTCAGCACCCGGAAGTATTTCCAATGTCAAAGAGGTGGCAATGGCATTCATTGCAAAGGCAAAATCTGAGGGCATCTCAGTCATTCTTGTCGGTCACGTCAACAAAGAGGGCGGAATCGCGGGTCCGAAAGTGCTCGAGCATATGGTGGATGCCGTACTCAATTTTGAGGGAGATCGCCGTCAGTCCTACCGAATCATCCGCGCCGCGAAAAACCGTTTTGGTTCGACCAACGAGATCGGCGTGTTTGAAATGACCGATACGGGACTTCGCGAAGTTCCAAATCCTTCGGAAATGCTCCTTGCCGACCGTCCAGTGGGAAGCTCGGGCAACTGTGCCGTCTGTACTATTGAAGGAACGAGACCTCTCGTTGCGGAGATCCAGGCACTCGTCACGCAAACGGCATTCCCTGCGCCGAGGCGTACCGCGAACGGTATGGATTATAATCGCGCGTATCTGATTTTAGCCGTACTCGAAAAACGGCTTGGATTAAAATTTTCTGCCAACGACGTTTATCTGAACGTCATCGGCGGAATGCATCTGGACGAGCCTGCCACCGACCTTGGTGTCGCACTTGCGCTGATCTCGTCGCTGACCGACCGCGTGATCCCCGACGATCTGATCGCTATCGGAGAACTTGGACTTTCGGGCGAGGTCCGTGGCGTTGCCAACGTCGAAGGACGCGTTCGCGAAGCGGCTCGGCTCGGATTTCACCGTGCGGTCATTCCGCAACATAACGTACAGAGCTGTGAAAAAATCGCGGGAATTGAAATTCTCCCCGCTAAGAACGTATACGACATTTTGAAATTTTTAAAGCCCAAGGCAGAATAAAAAAGAGGTAGTAGCTATGGAACTTCAATATCCCAATCATTCCTTTGTCCTGATGGGACAATCCAATATGGCAGGCAGAGGACTTCTCTCTGACGTAGAAAAAATCGACAACGATCTTTGCTTTATGTATCGAATGATGCACTGGATCAAGATGGAAGAACCGATCAATCTCGATGCGCTTCTCGACGATGAATTTGCCAGCGGTGTCGGTCTTTCGGCAAGCTTTGCTGATACTTATGCCAAAACCTACGGTGAATCGGTCGGTCTCATTCCCTGCGCCAAGGGTGGCGCAAAGCTGTCCTTGTGGATGCCCGGCACCCCTCTGTTTGAGCAGGCTGTGCTTCTGACCAAATTCGCAATGCAGGAAACCGAGCTCAAGGGAATCCTTTGGCATCAGGGCGAGAGCGATTGCCGTCTGCAAGAGGATTTTGACGCGTATCCCGAGCGTTTCTTATTGATCCTGACCGAGTTCCGCAACCGCATCGGTCGTCCCGATCTTCCGATCGTTATCGGAGAGATCTCCAACCATATTTCCGACCGTTGGGGACGTCTTGCCGGCTACCAAAAGCTGAACGAAACGCTTCACGCACTGGCAGATCAGCTTCCGAACTGCGCGATCGTCGATTGTGGAGAGTTCCCCTTAAAGCCCGACGGCATTCACTTCAATGCAGAATCCCTGCGTAAAATGGGAAACCTGTATTTCGAAAAATATCAGGAATTGGTTCAAAAATAAGGAACAGGAGCAAGTTCAAAAGACTTGCTCCTTTTTTCTTTTCAATATTAATTTTTCTTCGAAAAAGAATCGCAAAGTTTCATCACAAGCGGAAACAAAACGCCCGCAATGATAAATATGAGCCACGAAATATACCAACCGTTTCCATAAAAGCTCCAAAAAAGATAGATCGCCACCGTAATGCCCCAATAAGCAAAACCGACCGCTTCTTTGAGAGTGTTCGATTTTATTTCCTTGGGGGTATATTCCCCCTCTTTCAAAAAAGCTTGAAAGGCAGGTTGACTTTGATCGAATCTAGAAAATGCAATCTTTAAAAGCGGAATACGACGGTTAAAAAGCGCGGCGTAATCCACTCGGGAATCTTCTTGATTTCATAAAGAATCACAAGAATATTCTTGCGCTTCTTGTTTAGTAAGCAATCC
>JAFQPC010000009.1 GCA_017411935.1 Clostridia bacterium
CACAAGATATTCACAAAAAGCGAATAAAATTCACATAATTTTGCGGAAAATGAAATCACTCGTTCAAAAAAAAATGATATGATATATGCTGACATTATTTTTGGAACTTTTATAAATAAAAGAAGGAGAGTTATGCTAAAGCTAAAAAACATCGTTAAGAAATACGTCACGGGCGACAGCGAGGTTCTCGCCCTCGGCGGTGTTTCGCTGAATTTCCGTCGAAACGAGTTCGTTTCGATCCTCGGTGCCTCGGGCTGCGGAAAAACCACGATGCTCAACCTCATCGGCGGTCTTGACCGTTACACCGACGGAGACCTCATCATCAACGGAAAATCGACCAAGGAATTTCTCGACCGCGATTGGGATCACTACCGCAATCACTCGGTCGGCTTCGTTTTCCAGAACTACAACCTGATCCCTCACCAGTCGGTACTCTCGAATGTCGAGCTTGCCCTCACGCTGTCGGGTGTCTCAAAGGCAGAACGCCGCGAAAGAGCGGCAGAAGCCCTCGCAAAGGTCGGACTTGGCGATCAGCTGGGAAAGCGTCCGAGCCAGATGTCGGGCGGACAGATGCAGAGAGTTGCGATCGCGCGTGCGCTCGTCAACAATCCCGATATTCTACTTGCCGACGAGCCCACGGGGGCGCTCGATACGACGACGAGCGTACAGATCATGGAGCTTCTGAAGGAAGTGGCTCGCGACCGCCTCGTCATTATGGTCACGCACAACCCCGAGCTTGCCGAGGAATACTCGACGCGTATCGTCCGTCTGCGCGACGGTCTGGTCGTGGACGACTCTGACCCCTTTGAGGGCGAGCCGATGCCCGTCATCGAGGAAGCTCCGACCGAGCTCGACAAGATCGAAAAGAAGCAGGCGAAAAAGAACGCGAAGAAAAAGGCAAAGAAGAACTCGATGTCCTTCCTCACTGCCCTCTCGCTCTCGAAAAACAACCTGATGACCAAAAAAGGCAGAACCATTCTGACCTCATTTGCGGGAAGCATCGGTATCATCGGCATCGCTTTGATCCTCTCGATCTCGAACGGAATCCAAGGATATATTGATCAGATCCAGGAGGACACCCTCTCGACCTATCCGCTGAGCATCAACAAGACCGAGACTGACCTTTCGGCAATGATGTCGGCGATGACAGAGACCTCGCAGATGCAGATCGAAAATCCCGATCCCAACACGATCTACGTCGACGATTCCTTGGGAACGATGATGGCGGCGATGTCTTCGACCGTTGAAAACGACCTCAGATCGTTCAAGGCATATATCGACGCCAATTACGCAAAGATCGCCGATTCGGTCAGCGATATCCAGTATACCTACGATTTTGATCTTCAGATCTACACCGCCGACGGAAAAACGCGGGTCAATCCCACTGAGATCCTCAAGCACATCGACGCTTTTGCCGGTCTTGACGATATGATGTCGGGAATGGGCGGATCTATGAGCATCTTCTCCGAGATGATCAACAATCAAGAGCTTCTCGAACAACAGTACGAGCTCATAGGTGAGGGCAGCCATTGGCCCACCAAGGCAAACGAGGTCGTGCTCGTCGTCGGAAAGAACAATCAGATCAGCGCGATGACGCTCTATATGCTCGGTGTTCTTCCGCAGGATGAGCTGAACGACGTGATGAACGATCTGATGCAGAACGGAGAATACAATTCCAGACACAATATGGAATATTCGCTCGACGATTTCCTTGGTATGGAATTCTATATGCTCACCTCCTCGGATTTCTATACCAAGATCGACGATTATTACTATATAGATGGCAAGCCATATCATAAGTGGCAGGATATGCGCGAGTACGGCTACGGTTCATCTTCGCAAGAAGCATTTGTCACCGAAAACGGAACCAAGCTCACGATTTCGGGTATTATCCGTCCGAAGCCCGGCGTTTCGGCAACCTCGATCTCGGGCGCGATCGGCTACACGAAAGCCTTGACCGATCAGGTCCTCCAACAGATCTCCGAAAGTGAGATCATTCAGCAGCAAAAGGATACTCCAAACCACAACGTTCTTGACGGCGCAAAGTTTGAGAGAGTAAAATACACGAAGGAAACGCTTCCCGAACTTGTCAAGCGTGTCGGTTCGACGAATATGGAGAAATTCTATTCGATGGCAACGGCAATGATCTTTACCAATCCCGAATTTTCTTCTCAGCTCGTCGTCAAGCCCGAAGCCTTCTCCTTCTTCCTTGCTATGATGGAAGAAAAGCAACAAAACGAAATGGTCGAAAAAATGTTGGCAAATGCCATTTCGATCCACACAAAAGAAGGTGTCGATACGGTGCTTAAAAGTTTGCCCGTCCTTCCTGCGACTATCTTGAATACCGAAAATCTGATCGCGCTCCTTCCCTCCATTTCCGACGTTGCCAATGAAGAAGGTATCAGTCCCAAGATGATGGTCTTTGGCACCATGCAAGGTTGCTGCGATCCCGCCTATATTCAAACGCTTTGCAACGAGATACAGGCAGACCTTCCCAATTGGAGACTCAACGACAAGAGCTTTATGCTTTTGACACAGATGGGCTTCCTCGACGAGAATTTTGAAATGGTAGAAGAAATGCTTTACGACCTTGTTCCGACCAAGGACGCAACGCTCGAATCGAATCTGAAGCTCCTCGGCGCTGCCGAAACGGCGGATCCGATGTCGATCCACTTCTACGCCAAGGATTTTGAATCCAAGGGAAAGATCGAAGCCTTTATTCAGGAATACAACGACGGCGTGGATGACGACAAGAAGATCGAATACACCGACCTGATGGGCATTCTGATGTCCTCGATCTCGATCATCATCGACGTGATCTCCTACGTTCTCATCGCATTCGTTTCGATCTCGCTGATCGTTTCCTCGATCATGATCGGAATCATCACTTATATCTCGGTTCTCGAACGCACCAAGGAGATCGGTATTCTCCGTTCGATCGGCGCGTCGAAGAAGGATATTTCGCGTGTATTCAACGCGGAAACGCTCATTGTGGGCTTTGTCGCGGGTCTGATTGGTATTCTTGCGACAATTCTCCTCTGTCTCCCCATCAATGCGATCATTCGCGCGCTGTCGGGTGTTGAGGGCGTTCGCGCAAGCCTGCCCGTGGGTGCGGCAATCATTCTCGTTGCCATCAGCATGTTCCTGACCTTTATTGCAGGACTGATCCCCTCTCGACTTGCCTCAAAGAAGGATCCCGTCGAAGCGCTCCGCTCCGAATAACACACGCAAAGAAAGTGAATCATTATGGGTAAATTCAAAAATAAAATTCAACGCTTTTTCTATGGGCGCTACGGCGGTGACACGCTAAACAACGTCCTGCTCGGCGTGTATCTTTTCATTGTTCTTGCGTACTTTATCGGCTCGCTCTTTATTCCCCCCGCGGCGGTAAAAGTCAAGCTGATCGTTTCACTTCTCTACTACGTGCTGACGATCACGCTGTTCCTTCTGATCTTTTACCGAATGCTCTCGCGCAATGTCATCAAGCGCCGTCGGGAAAACGACCGCTTTTGCGGCTTCTTCCGTCTGCGCAAAAACAAGATCCGCGACCGCAAGACGCACGTTTACCGCAAATGTCCAAACTGCCGCGCCGTGCTTCGTCTTCCCCGAGCCAAGGGAAAGCATCACGTCGTCTGCCCCCGCTGCAAGCACCGCTTTGAAGTGAAAGGGTAAAATAAAAAATCAAGGAACGCAGAATATTCTGCGTTCCTTTTTTCGGAATGCCGCCGAAAACTCGCTCATATAGTGTAATACAACGAGAAAGCGAAGGGAGCGGACGAAATGAAAACAGCGGAGAAAATCAAACTCAGCAAAGGTCTTTCCGAAGAAGATGTTGCGCGTTCACGTGCCGAGCACGGCGAAAACCGAATGAGCGAGACAAAGCAAAAAAGCTTTTTGCGGCATTTTTTCGGCAATCTCGGAGACCCGATCATTCGCATTCTTCTCTGCGCGCTCGGTGTCAATCTCTTTTTTGTCTTTCGCGGCGGCGACATCGTGGAAACGCTGGGCATTGCCATCTCGGTCTTTCTTGCCACCCTCATCTCTACCCTTTCCGAACGAGGCAGCGAGGCGGCGTTCCGCCGTCTTTCCGAGGAGTGCGCCAAAGCGACGGCGCGCGTATGGCGCGACGGTGTTCTGCGCGAACTTCCCATCACAGAACTTGTCGTCGGCGACCGCGTACTTGTGAGCGCGGGGGAACAAATTCCAGCCGACGGCTTTGTTCTCTCGGGAGAGCTTCGCGTCGATCAATCGTCGATGACGGGCGAAAACCGTGAAATTTCCAAAGTTCCAGGTGCTGACCGACGAAAAACGCCCGATGCAAGAAGCACCGTGCTTCGCGGCTGTCCCGTGCTTTCGGGGGAAGCGGAAATCGAAATCTTTGCCGTGGGTGACAATACGTTTCTCGGGCAGATCTCCAAAGAGGTCCAGTTGCGGACGCGGGAAAGCCCGCTCAAGCTCCGTCTTTCCAAGCTCGCAAAGCAGATCAGCCGTCTCGGTTATCTTGCCGCTGTGCTCGTCGCGCTTGCCTATCTCTTTCACACTTTTTTCTTCGAAAGTGGAATGCGCCCCGAGGTCATTCTTCTGAAGCTTCACGACACCCCCTATCTCTTGCAACACCTGCTCCACGCATTGATGCTCGGCTTGACTGTCATCGTCGTTGCCGTCCCCGAGGGACTTCCTATGATGATCGCCGTCGTGCTCTCGGCAAACATCCGTCGTATGATCCGCGATCAGGTGCTCGTACGTACGCCTGTCGGCATTGAATCGGCGGGCAGTATGGATCTTCTCTTTACCGACAAAACGGGAACGCTGACCGAAGGGAAAATGAGCGTCGGGGCAATTCTTCTCGCCGACGGCGAGGAACATTCTTCCTTTGCTTCTCTGCGACGTTCGTCCTCGACGCTCTCGGAGCTCTATGCCCTCTCCTGCCGTCATAACACCTCGGCAGTCCGTTCCGAGGGGGCAATTCTCGGCGGAAACGCCACCGACCGAGCGTTGCTTGCCTCACTTCCCGAAAATGCTGACGGACGCTCTTATCGAGTCCTCGAACAGCTTCCCTTTGACAGCGCACGAAAATTTTCTGCCGTCTCGCTCGACGGTGCGCCCGCGCGGTATTTTATCAAGGGCGCGCCCGAGCGTCTTTTGCCCTATCTCCGTTATGCCCTTGACGGGCGTGGGATACGCCGTCCGTTCGGTTGTCTCTCCGCGGAATTTTTTCGCCGTCTTTCTGCGATGACTGAGGGAGGCGGACGCGTACTTTTATTGGCGCTTGGCGACCGTATGCCGAGCCGCTCGGGAGACTTTGGCGAGCTGACGCTCCTTTGTGCCGTACTTCTTCACGATCCCGTGCGTCCGCAAGCTAAAAACGCCGTTCGTTCCTTGCAGGGCGCGGGAATTCAAGTGGTGATGATCACGGGCGATCACCGCGAGACTGCCAAGCAGATCGCGACGAAGACGGGCATTTTGACAAGCTCACGCTCGCTCATTCTCGAGAGTGAGGAGCTGGCAAAGATCTCCGACGAGGAACTGACAAAGCTCCTTCCCCGCCTTGCCGTGGTTGCCCGCGCGCTTCCCTCGGACAAAAGCCGTCTCGTCCGCGTGGCACAGAGTGCTGAGCGTGTAGTCGGAATGACGGGCGACGGAGTCAACGACGCGCCTGCCCTCAAGCGTGCCGACGTTGGCTTCGCGATGGGCACGGGTACGAGTGTCGCGCGCGAAGCAGGCGACGTCATCATTCTCGACAACGATCTCTCCTCGATTGCCAAAGCCGTTCTCTACGGCAGAACGATCTTCAAAAGCATTCGCAAATTCATCACGCTTCAGCTCACGATGAACCTTTCCGCGGTCGGCGTTTCGATGATCGGTCCTTTTGTTGGCATAAACGCCCCCGTCACCGTAGTGCAGATGCTTTGGATCAACATCATTATGGATACGCTCGGTGGTCTCGCTTTTGCGGGAGAACCGCCGCTCGACTCGTATATGAAAGAGAAGCCTAAACGGCGCGACGAGCCGATCCTCAACGGCTATATGATCCATCAGATCGTTTTTCTCGGGCTTTTCAGCATCGCTCTTTGTCTTTTCTTTCTGCTCCACCCTTTTGTCGGCTCGCATTTTCGCGCCGCTCCCGACGACCTCTGTCTGCTGACCGCTTTTTTTGCCCTCTTTATTTTCACCTCGGTGCTCCATTGCTTCAATTCGCGCACCGACCGTCTCCGTCTTTTTGCGGGAATTTCTAAAAACCGCGCCTTTCTCGGCATCATCGCGCTGGTATGCTTCGTCCAGATCCTGTTCATTTATCTCGGCGGAAGCGTTCTTCGCACGATGCCGCTAACGCTCTCTGAGCTTCGCTTTACCTTATTTCTTTCCCTGCTCGTCCTTCCCGCGGAATTTCTGCGAAAAATTCTCTGGCGGCTCTCGGGAAAGAAAGGCGGCTTTTAAAAAATTAGAATTTTATGAATAAAGAATTACGGCGGTGAAAATTCCGCCGTATTTCTTTTGTTTCGGTTGACAAAATCACAAAAAAAAGATATAATAAAGGAAATGATCGAACATATTTGGAGGTTCGAATGAAGTTTTGCAAACGCTTGGGAATTCTTCTTCTCGCTCTCCTCTGTGCGCTCCCCCTGCTCTCCTCTTGCAAAAAGGACGACGAAGAAGAAACCGTATATTATACCGTAACCTTTAATTCCAACGGCGGAAGTCCCGTCGAACAGCAGACCGTGGCGGCTGAGGAAGCCGTGCGCGAGCCGACACCGCCCACCCGCGAGGGATATGTTTTTGAGGGTTGGCGAAGCGAGCGCGGCTCGTTTTGGAATTTCTCCTCGGATTTCGTTACCGAGGATATGGAACTGACTGCCGTCTGGCTGGATGCAGACGACATATTTGACAGCGATATCATCGACGGCAAAAAAGAACGAAAGATCACAGGAGTAAAGAAACTCTATCCAACCATAGCGATCCCAAGCATCATTGGCGGGTTCTCTGTCACGGAGATCGGCGACGGCGCCTTTGCCGAGCTTTCTTCCAAAGAGGTGCAAGAGATCACCCTGCCCCAAACCATCACCTCGGTGGGCGCGGGAGCTTTTTACGAATGCAGTGACATCGCGATCACCTTTGACCCGCGCGCTACGCTGACCGAGGTCGGCGAGAGCGCATTCTACGGCTGCAACCTTCTTTCCTCGGTCCGTTTTGGCGAGGGACTGACCTCGGTTGCC
>JAFQPC010000100.1 GCA_017411935.1 Clostridia bacterium
CGTCGACCTCGGCGTGATGACCGCAGAGCAGTATGACTCTCTCAAGGCACAGACACAGGCGATCACCAAGATCGTTGCGGATGACCTTAAGGAAAAGGGTCTTGATCTTTACGATATTAAGTTTGAGTTCGGATACGATGCGGACGGCAACGTGATGCTCATCGACGAGATTGCGTCCGGCAACATGCGTGTCTTCAAGGACGGCAAGTATATCGATCCCATGACGCTCAATAAGCTCTTCTTCGCCTAATGGGAGGCTTTTTCGGAGCAGTCTCCAAAAGAGATTGCGTGATGGATATTTTCTTCGGAGTTGACTATCACTCTCACCTCGGCACAAAAAGCGGCGGTATGATCGTTTATGATGCGCAGGATGGATTTCAGCGTCAGATCCATTCTATCGGCAATACCCCGTTCCGCACCAAGTTTGAGAAAGATCTGGTCGACTTCCACGGATGCAGCGGCATCGGCTGTATCAGCGACAGCGATCCTCAACCGCTTCTCGTTCGCTCCCACCTCGGTATTTACGGTATCACCACTGTCGGCTGTATCAACAACGCGGAGGAGCTTGTAGAGAGGTATTATTCGGATCACGGCCATCAGTTTATGGCAATGAGCTCGGGTAAGGTCAATGCCACCGAGCTTGTGGCAGGACTTATCAATCAAGCTGACGATCTCGTATCGGGTATTCTGCACGCACAGGACGAGATCGACGGTTCTTTGACCATGCTCATTCTGACCTCGGACGGCGAGATAATCGCGTCAAGAGATAAATACGGCCGTCTGCCCGTTCTGATCGGAAAGAACGAGGAAGGACATTGCGTCTCCTTTGAATCCTTTGCGTATACCAAGCTGGGATACGAGGATGCCTATGAGCTCGGTCCACGTGAGATCGTCAAGCTCACGCCGGATAAGATAGAGACTCTCTCTCCCGCGGGTGAGAAAATGAAGATTTGCGCCTTTCTTTGGTCTTATTACGGCTATCCCAACTCTCGCTATGAGGGAAAGAACGTAGAGGTCATGCGCGTCACAAACGGTAAAATTATGGCTCGTGATGAAATGGCAAGGGGCGACCTTCCCGAGGTCGACTTCGTGGCAGGTGTTCCCGATTCGGGTGTGCCTCACGCTATGGGCTATGCAAGACAAAGCGGATACGAGTACGCTCGTCCCTTCGTCAAATATACGCCCACCTGGCCGCGCTCCTTCATGCCCGCCAATCAGAGTGTGAGAAACCAAGTAGCGAAAATGAAGCAGATCCCCGTTCCCGAGCTGATCGAGGGCAAGCGCCTTCTGTTCGTGGACGATTCCATCGTGCGAGGCACACAGCTTCATGAAACCGTAGATTTCCTTTACAATGCAGGTGCCAAGGAGGTACATATGCGCTCGGCTTGTCCGCCCATTATGTACGGCTGTAAATATCTCAGCTTCTCCCGCAGCAACTCGGATAAGGAGCTCCTCGCCCGCAGAGTGATCGACGAGCTTGAGGGCGACGAGGGAGATAAGCATATCGAGGAATACGCAGATGCAAGCAGCGAGAGAGGCAAATGCCTTCTCAAGCGTATCTGCGAGGAATTCGGCTTTGACTCCTTGGGCTATCAATCGCTTGACGGATTGCTGGAATCCATCGGCATCGATAAAGAAAAGGTCTGTACCTATTGCTGGACAGGCAAGGAATAATACGGAGGAAAAAATATATGTCAGGAAATGTTCGCCCCGAAAACATGGAGCGTATTACAACGAAAGCGCTTGCGGATGCGTTTATAGAAGAACAGATCAAGGAAATCCGCGCACAGGTCGGTGACAAGAAGGTGCTTTTGGCACTCTCCGGCGGCGTGGATTCCTCGGTCGTCGCGGCACTTCTTATTAAGGCGATCGGAAAGCAGCTCACCTGCGTTCACGTCAACCACGGACTGATGCGCAAGGGAGAGTCTGAGCAGGTCATCGAGGTGTTTGGCAAGGAGCTGGACGCCAACCTCGTTTACGTAGATGCTACCGACCGTTTTCTCGATCTTCTCGCAGGCGTCAGCGAGCCGGAGAAGAAGCGTAAGATCATAGGCAGTGAATTTATCAAGGTGTTTGACGAGGAAGCCTCCAAGCTTGAGGGCATCAAATTCCTTGCGCAGGGCACCATCTATCCCGATATTCTGGAGAGCGACGGTGTCAAAGCACATCACAACGTGGGCGGTCTTCCCGAGGATATGCAGTTTGAGCTCGTAGAGCCCGTCAAGCTGCTCTTCAAGGACGAGGTTCGCGTGGTCGGTGAAGCCCTTGGACTTCCTCACGATATGGTCTACCGTCAGCCGTTCCCCGGACCCGGACTCGGCGTTCGTTGCCTCGGCGCGATCACCCGTGACAGACTTCACGCACTCCGTGAGGCAGATGCGATCCTTCGTGATGAGTTTGACAAGAACGGTCTTGCAGGCAAGGTATGGCAGTATTTCATTGCCGTTCCCGAGTTTAAGAGCGTCGGTGTTAAGGATGGAAAGCGCTACGAGGGCTGGAC
>JAFQPC010000101.1 GCA_017411935.1 Clostridia bacterium
AAGTGCGGACGAGACGTACTTGAAATCGGGCAGATAGATGTCGATCAGTCCCTCAAAACCGCGGAGCACGTCCACGCGCTCGTAGCCCGAGGTGTTGTAAACGACGGGGATCGTCAAATGCGGCTTGGCAAGGAGCAAGGCTTCGCGTACCCCATCTGAAAAGTGCGTGGGTGTAACGAGATTGATGTTGTGCGCTCCCTCGGCTTGCAGATCGAGAAAAATCTCGGCAAGCTCCGCGGGTGTGACGGCGCGACCGTCCGAGGTCGCACGGCTGATCTTTTTGTTCTGACAAAACTCACAGCGAAGCGAGCAACCGCAAAAGAAGACCGTGCCCGAGCCGCGAGTGCCACTGATCGGCGGTTCTTCAAAACGGTGGAGCGTCGCCTTGGCAATGCGGATTTCCTTTGCTTGACCGCAAAAACCAAATGCCGTCACTCGGTCAACGCCGCATTCTCGCGGACAAAGATGACATCCTTCCATGGGTACGCTCCTTTCGCTTTCGTTGGATTTATTGTAGCATATTTTGGGGAGAAATGCAAGGGGGAAATAAAAGTAGAGGTTAGTAAGCCTCGCCCTTTGGGAGAGGTGGCAGACGAAGTCTGACTGAGAGGGCATCCCAATTACCCTCTCAGTCGCTACGCGACAGCTCTCCCAGAGGGAGAGTCTATCATAAGCAAGTTTTTCCTTGCATTTTCTCCCGCTTTGGTGTATAATAAAAAAGAACATTGAAACCACAAGGAGAACGATTATGAGCATCGAACGACCGATCCATACCGCCGAAATTCTGTGCGTCGGCACGGAGCTTTTGCTCGGCGATATTGTCAATACCAACGCGGCGTATCTGTCACAGCGCCTTGCCGAGCTCGGCATTCACGTCTACCGTCATACCGTCGTGGGAGATAATCCCGAACGCTTGAAGCACGCGCTGAGTGCAGCGTTTGCCGAAGCTGACCTCGTTATCACGAGCGGAGGTCTCGGACCGACCTACGACGACCTCACCAAGGAGACTGTAGCAGCGTTTTTCGGTCGTCCGATGGAGCTCCACGAGCCGTCGCTTACCGCCATTCGAGCCTATTTTGAGCGCACGGGTCGCGTGATGACAAAGAATAATGAGAAGCAGGCAATGATGCCGCGCGGCTGTACCGTTTTTCCGAATCACTACGGGACGGCACCCTCGCTTGCCGTGGGCAACGAGGAGGGAACGCAGACGGTCATCATGCTCCCCGGCCCTCCCGGAGAGCTTTGCCCGATTTTCGAGGAAGAGATCTTGCCGTATCTCAAGAGCCGCAGAACGTCGGTACTCGTGAGCAAGAATATCCATATTTTTGGAATGGGAGAGTCGGCGGTCGAGACGAAGATCCAGTCGATCATGACCGAATCGAAGAACCCCACGGTCGCGCCGTATTGCAAAGAGGGAGAGGTTCGTTTGCGCGTGACGGCGGAAGCCGAGAGCGAGGCACAGGCGTCGTCGATGTGCGACGAGATGATCGAACGTATCCGAGCCACCGAGGTGGGTGAGTTTATCTACGGCGTGGATATCGGTTCGCTGGAGCAGGCGGTGGTAGCGTTTTTGAAACAGAACGGCTTGACGCTCGCTTGCGCCGAGTCCTGCACGGGCGGTCTGATTGCCAAGCGTCTGACCGATCTTTCGGGCGTTTCCGAGGTCTTTCTCGGCGGGTGTGTGACCTATGCGAACGAGGCAAAGGAAAAGCTTCTTGGTGTCAGTCACGAGAGCCTTGCGAAGTACGGTGCGGTGTCCGAGCAGGTCGCAAGAGAGATGGCACGCGGCGTGCGTGAACGCCTTGGCGCCGATATCGGAATCTCGGCAACGGGTATTGCGGGACCGACGGGCGGAACGGCAGAGAAGCCCGTGGGAACGGTCTATCTCGGCATCAGCACAAAGGACGGGGAAGAAGTGCGCAAGCTCTCGCTCTCGTCGATGCGCAGCCGCGATTATATCCGAAAGGTCAGCGCTTCGAATGCCTATGATATGGTGTTGAAGTTAGTGTAGGGGAGGATAATGTACCTTTTCTTTTAAAAAAGAAAAGGTACCAAAAGAAAACTGCCGCAAATTGAGAATTGTGTCGCCGTATTCTATTTGCAGCCCCCGATTTTCTGAGGAACAAACTTGTCGGACCCTACGTCCTCGACAAGTTTGGGATGCGATTTGTTTTTGAAAATTTTTTTCAAAATTGTAGGGGTCGGCGCCCACGACGACCCGTTAAAAAGATCAACGAAAAACGGGAGGCGAAACGCCTCCCCTACAGGCAACGAATATTTAATATCGTAGGGGAGGGGCTTGCTCCTCCCGCAATCAAAAAAGAAAAGCCACAGCAATTTGCTGTGGCTTTGTTTGTTATTTCGTTATTAGCCGATTCCACCAGAACCGCCGCCGGAAGGAACGGAAGGATCGTTTACATATCCCAAAGTAACGCTGGAAGCAGACATATACAGAACTTCGTTTTCATATGTGGTGCTTCCAATGGTTCCCGAATAAGTAACAACGTACCAGTTTCCGCTGGTGGTAACACCAACCTTTGTTAAGGTACCGCCGTTGGAAGCCTTCAAAGATTCGATCACTACGTTCTCGTATGCATAATTTCCACCGGGAACGAAAGGCGTGGAACGAAGGTTGATGGCGTTGGTTCCAACGATCGTTAACGTAACGTAATCTTCGGGATTTTCGTAGATATTTGCCGTAAAGTTTGTGCTAATGGTAGAAACCAATGCGGACAAAACGTAAACTTCCTGATCGTTGTACGAGATTTTGTCCCAAGTTCCGTTCGACTGAAGTCTTGCGAGAGGAGTACCAACATTTACCAAAGCTACTTGGCTGGAGGTGGTGGTGTTGGGTGCAGAACGCAGTCTGACACCGTTCAGTCCTGCATAAACGGTATCGTTTTTATCAACCCAAGTTGCGGGGATGACGGGGTCAGGATCTTTAGGTTCGTCTCCATTGTTGTCATCGTTATTGTTATTATTATCCGTAACTCCGCTGCCGTTGCCCCAAGCATCGTCGTCGTCATCGTCGTCGGATACCGCTGCTTTCTTGTCGCAAGCAACCAGAGAAATCGACAAAATCATTACAAGTACCAGTAAAAATGCAAGTAATTTTTTCATGTTCCGCTCCTTTAATTTTTTCTATATTTTTTCTAAAATTCTTTCGTTTTTACACATATCTTATTATATCAAAAAAAGAGTCGAGTGTCAAGGGCAAACAAAAAGATTTTTCGCAAAACTTTCGTTTTGTCAATGTTGCTTGTTTTTTCTTGTCGTTTCTGTGAAAAGAGAACAAAAAGAGGGGGAGTAGGGGAGTTTGCTGTATCTCGGTAGGGG
>JAFQPC010000102.1 GCA_017411935.1 Clostridia bacterium
CGGCGGAATGCTTTCGAACCTTGTCTCCCAGCTCAAGCAGGCAGGCAAATCGGATAAGCTGATCGACGTGCTCGAGGAAGTTCCGAGAGTACGTGCCGATTCGGGCTACGCACCGCTCGTTACTCCCTCGTCGCAGATCGTCGGAACGCAGGCAGTGTTCAACGTCATCGGTGGCGAGAGATATAAGATGGTCACCAAGGAATTCAAGGGACTCGTTCAGGGTCAGTACGGAAAGACGCCCGTTGAGATCGACGATGCTTTCGCAAAGAAGATTATCGGCGATGCCGAGCGTATCACCGCACGTCCTGCCGACGCACTCGCTCCCGAGCTTGACGCTCTTCGCGAGAAGATCAGACCTTATCTTGAGCAGGACGAGGACGTTCTCTCCTACGCGCTCTTTGAGCAGGTCGCACTCAAGTTCTTTGAGTACCGCAAAGCAAAAAAATACGGCATTGACACCGAGCACGCAGATAAAGAGCTCGGAATCCATACCGTATAAGAATAAAAGAACACCGCTGAGAAGAACCGTTTGGTTGCTCTCGGCGGTGTTTTTTTACGCATCTATTATACCACAAAAACGCCAAAAAGTCAAGTCTTGTATTTATAATTTGAATATGATATAATTGATTTCACATCAACCAACGATTGATTGACTTGAGGTTCTTGTTATGCTATAATAATTTTATATCGATGACTTATTTTATACCTACCTAACAATTTGGATGTTTTTGGGACTATCGTAGTGAAAGCAAAAAATTGTTTGGAGTTTTGACGTTAGGAGGGATGTTTTTGAAGAAGAACAAAGAGAACAAAAAGAAAAAAGAGAAAAAGAAGATTTCCGCCAAGCGGACGTGGCAGAATAATTTATTTGCCTTGCGTGAGGTAGGAAAGGCGTCGCCGATCTATCTTGCCGTTTATCTCGGCGCAACGGTAGTTTACGGACTTCTTGGTTTCTTTACGGGTGCATATTTGCTCCGAGAGATCGTCAACGCCGTCGAGGCGGGGGAAGATCTTTCGGGACTCGTTATTTACGTGGCGGTCTTTATGACGGTCAGCGTTCTGGCGTACCTTGCGATCAGTTGGTTCTGGAACGTGATCTCGCCGAAGATGGAAGAAAAGATCTCGTTGAGAATACAAAAGAAGCTGTTTCAAAAGGCATCCGAGGTCGAGCTCGCTTGCTATGAAAACCCCTCGTTTTACGACAAATACGTCCGCGCGATGGATGAGGCACAAAATCGGGTGTATCAAGTGCTAAATACGCTTGACACGCTCCTTGGGCACATCATTACTACCTCGGCGAACTCGTTTTTGCTCTTTTTCATTGATCCGTGGCTGATGGTGTTTGCGCTCTTCCCACTGTTACTCGGCTTTCTCAAAAAGCGGGAGAGCAAGATCAATCACGACTGGGCGGTGGCAAGAAAAACGACCGAGCGCCGCGTTTGGTACGTGCAAAGAACCTTTTATCTGAATGATTATGCCAAGGAAATGCGCATTGGCGGCATTTACCGACTGATGCTGCGCGATCTTCGCGGAAGCTATCGTACCTTCCGCGATCTGACACACAAATACGGCTGGAAGATGACCGCGCTGTCGACCTTGCGGCACATCGGACTTGATGTTCTGACGGTATTTGGTGCGACTCTCTATGCGGTCTGGAGTGCGATGTGCCTCGGACCCGAGGGCGGCGGTATGAGCGTGGGCGACTGTGTGGTCGTCATCGGCTCGATCGCTACGGTGTCGTATAGCCTCAATTACATCGTTGATACGCTGACACAGTTCCACGAGCACGCGCTCTTTCTCGAGGACGTGCGCTATTTTCTCGACTACGAGCCGAAGATCGTCGGCGGAGAGAGGCGTGCCCCCGAGGACGGCGGCGAGCTTCGCGTGGAGCATCTGAGCTTTCGCTACGACGGAGCAGAAAAGGATACGCTCGAGGATATCAGCTTTACGCTTGGAAAAGGAGAGCGCCTTGCTCTTGTTGGAAGCAACGGTTCGGGAAAAACGACGCTGGTGAAGCTCCTTTTGCGTCTGTATGACCCGAAAGAAGGAGAGATCCTTCTCGACGGCGTCAACATCAAGGAAATGACGCTCGATTCCTATCGCGAGCGATTTGGCACGGTCTTTCAGGATTTCAAGCTCTTTTCGATGAGCGTGCGCGAGAATATCCTGCTACGCGAGCCGCGCGAGGGGGACGATGAGCTGGTTACGCAAGCGCTCAAGGAAAGCGGCGCATATGAGCGAGTAATGCGCCTTCCCAAAGGACTTGACACGGTGCTCACGCGCGAATTTGACGACCAGGGGGCAAATCTTTCGGTGGGCGAGCAACAAAAGCTCTCGCTCGCGCGTGTGTTTGCCGAGAAGACCCCCTTTGTCATTCTCGACGAGCCGTCGAGTGCCCTTGATCCCGTGGCGGAATATACGATGTTTGAAAATATGATGCGAGCTACCGAGGGCAGAAGCGTCATCTTTATCTCGCACCGACTTTCTTCGGCGGTGCTTGCCGACCGAGTTCTTCTCTTGGACGAGGGAAGAATTGCCGAGATTGGTACGCATGAGGAGCTGATGCGAAAGAACGGAAAATATGCCGAGATGTTCGCGCGTCAAGCCGAAAATTATTTGGGAAGCGAGGTGACGGAAAATGAGTAATCAAACCAAAAGACCGAAGCAACCGCTTTCCACGATTCTCGGAAACAATTTGTTTATGATCGGAAAGATCGCCAAATACGCACCGTCCTATTTCTTTGCGATGATCTTCCACGGACTTATTCACGGTGCAAGAGAATCGGTCACGGCAATTTACACCTTTCACCTGCTCAACACGGTCAGCGAGGGCGGAGATTTTTCTTACGCTTTGAAAATTACGCTCCTTGTTATGGTATTTCACGTGATCGTATGGAGCTATGATTCTTGGTTTTATAAAGCCTACTCGTTACTTTTGAGGAGAAAACTGCATCTCCGTATGCACGAGGAGCTCTTCGTCAGAGCGCGCTCGCTGGATATTGCTTATTTTGATGATCCCGAATTTTACAACGATTTCGTTTGGGCAATGAATGAATCGGATACCCGAGCGATCCGCGTGATGAATACGGTGCGCTATTTCGTGCAGTGCCTTGTGGCGTTTACCACGACCTTTGGACTGATCCTCACGGTCAAGCCGACGGCGGCGCTGATCGTCTTTGTGTCCTCGATCTTCAGTATCGTATGCTCGTTTATGAGCAATAAGGTCAATTTTGCTCACCGCAAAGAGGGAAATCCCCTCTGGCGTAAGCAAGGATACCTGAATCGCGTATACCACTTGCCCGATTACGCAAAAGAGATCCGCGTCAGCCACGCGAACGATCTTTTGATGAAGGAATACGACAAAACAGCGGAAGAACAGGTGTCTCTTGCTGTGAAATACGGCAAAAAGTATTTCCTTTTCTGGGGTGTTGGCTGGGAGATGGTCGCAACCATTACGCGCTTTCTCATCATCTTTTATATGATGGGGCTACTCGCTGTGGGAGAGATCGCGATTGGCGGATTTGTTGCGGCAATTACCGTGATCTTGCAGATGCGAAGCTCGCTGAGCAACCTGCTCGGAAACTTCGCAAGCTATGCTGAGCATTCGCTCTATATTGAAAAATACCGTGAATTTTTGCGCACCGAGCCGACCATTCAAGGAGAGCTTTGCGACATTCCCGAATTTGAATCGCTCGAATTTCGAAACGTCAGCTTTTCTTACGAGTTTTCGTCACACGCCAAATACCGCTTTCGGGATAAACCTTCCGAGGAAAAACTTTCGGAAGCACTCAAAAACGTCAATCTGACGATCCGCGCGGGAGATAAGATCGCTATCGTCGGTTACAACGGGGCGGGAAAGACGACACTCATCAAGCTGATGATGCGTTTGTATGACCCGACCGCGGGACAAATTCTCTATAACGGAGTCGATATCCGCAACTACGATCCCGAAGCCTACCGCCAGAAGATCGGTACGGTCTTTCAGGACTTTCAGATCTTTGCCGCCACGGTGGCAGAGAACGTGGTGGGCGGAGAATACGTCGAGGAGCGCGACCGCGAAAAAGTGCTCGATTCTTTGGAAAAGGCGGACTTTTCCGAAAAGTTGGCAACCCTTTCCGATGGACTTATGACACCGCTGACGCGTCAGTTTGACGATGCGGGAGTCAATCTGTCGGGCGGCGAATCGCAAAAGGTGGCGATTGCCCGCGTATTTGCGCAAAATACGCCGATCCTCATTATGGATGAACCGTCGAGTGCGCTTGATCCGATGGCAGAGTATCACCTCAATCAGTCGATTTTGCACCACACCGAAGAAAAAACCGTAGTCTTTATCTCGCACCGACTTTCCACGACCCGTATTGCCGACCGCATCTATATGTTTGATACGGGAAGCCTTGTCGAAGAGGGAAGCCACGAGGAGCTTCTCGCACGGGACGGAAAATATGCCGAGATGTTCCGACTGCAATCCGAAAAATACCGTTCCGATTATCAAAGTGCATAACAAAAGCCCTTGCGTCATTTGACGCAAGGGCAATTTTTTGTTTTTACTTCAAGGTCTCGGGGTAGAATGCTTCACGTCCGAGATAGAGACGGAGAGCGTCGTTCTTGAAGAAGTACTGATCCGCCATCGTCGTTCTCGACCAAGCTGCCGTCATAAAGC
>JAFQPC010000103.1 GCA_017411935.1 Clostridia bacterium
ACGCCTGTCCCTACAATTTTAATTTAATTTAATTTCTTGAGCCGTGCGTAGGTTCCCATCAGCTTTTTCGTACCGACGCGGTCAAAGGCGACCTCGTAGAGGACGTCGGCGCCCATCGGACGGACCGAAAGGATCTCGCCCTCGCCAAAGGTCAGATGGAAGACGCGGTCTCCCTCGGAGAGTGTCGCTCTCTTTGTGGGGGCAGGCTTCTTCATAATCGTAAAGCTATCGTTCGGCGTCGGGCGTGCGCTGCTCGGCGCGTCGTCGTCCGCGTGATAGTAGGTCTTCGGTTTACGGTCATAGTTTCCGTAGCTGCTATATCCACTGTATCCGCCATAGGACAGCATCGGCGAATCCTCAACGATCAGCTCCTGCGGAATTTCCTCGACGAAGCGCGAGACGGAGTTACACGAGGTTCTTCCGTACAGCATACGGTTTTTCGCTCGAATGAGATAGAGCCGATCCTTGGCACGCGTGATGGCGACGTAGGCAAGTCTGCGTTCTTCTTCGAGCTCCTCGGGTCCTGCCATGAGCGTTTGTGTCCCCGGAAAGAGTCCCTCCTCCACACCCGGAAGAAAGACGACGGGAAATTCGAGTCCTTTTGCCGAGTGGATCGTCATCATCACGGCGGCATCGGCATCCTCGTCGTATTTATCGACCTCCGACACGAGGGCGTTTTCCTCGAGGAAGCCCACGAGCGTCGGCTCGTCGTTATTCTTTTCGTATTCCATCACACCCGAGATAAATTCGTCGAGGTTTTCAAGGCGCTCTTTTTCTTCCGCGCCTGCGTCGACGATCATCTGACGGTAGCCCGTACGATCGAGCACTTCCTTGACGAAGTCGGCAAGGCACTCGCTCTGCGCGAGCTTCTGACGGAGCACGGCGATCATTTTCGCAAAGTCGCAAAGACGTGCCGACGAACGCGAGAGCGCGGGGTAATCGCCCGCGTGGAGCATCACGTCAAAGACGGTGATCCCCTGCTCCTGTGCGATCGTCTCGACCCCCGCGACGGTTGCCGCGCCGATCTTTCGCTTAGGCTCGTTGATGATACGGCGCATTCTTTCCTTATCCGACGGATTGGCAATAAATTGCAGATACGCGACGGTATCGCGGATCTCCTTACGGTCGTTGAAGCGAAGTCCGCCGAGCATTCGGTAAAGCACGCCACTCTTGGCAAAGGTACGCTCGATGACCTGCGACTGCGCGTTGGTGCGGTAAAGCACAGCAAAATCGCGATAGGCATATCTGCCCTCGGAGATCAGTCTCTGCATCTCGTCGACAAGATATCTTGCTTCCTCGTTCTGGTCGGGGCAGACACGCAGGGTGATCTTCTCTCCGCCCTCACGGCTTGTCCAGAGCGTCTTTCCCTTTCGTCCCTCATTATGCTCGATGACACCGTTGGCGGCATCAAGAATGACCGAGGTCGAGCGGTAATTCTGTTCGAGACGGATCGTTTTGGTGTTTTTGAACTTCTGATCGAATTTGAGAATATTATCAATCACCGCGCCGCGGAACTTATAAATACTCTGATCGTCGTCACCCACCACCATAATATTCTTATGTCCGTCCGAGAACAGCGCGGTCAGCCGTAGCTGCGCGAGGTTGGTATCCTGAAACTCATCGACCGAGACGTAGCGGAATTTTCTCTGATAATAGTCGCGCACCTCGGCATCCTGCTCGAGAAGGAGCACGGTCTGCATAATGAGGTCGTCGAAATCCATCGCGTTCGAGCTGCGAAGTCTTGCCTGATAGGCTTCGTAAACTCTGGCGATCTGCTTTTGACGGAAGTCGCGAAGACCGTATTCTTTCATATAGTCGTCAGGGCTCATCAGCGCTTCTTTGGCGTGGCTGATGGCACTCATCACCGATTTGACGGGGAGTGATTTTTCGTCGATGTCGAGCGACTTGATGGTCTCGGTCACGGCGTTTTTCGTATCGGTCGCGTCGTAGATCGTAAATCCTTTCTCATAACCGATCCGATCTCCGTAGGTCCGCAGAATGCGCACGCAGACCGAGTGAAAGGTGCCTGCCCAGATCGCATCGGCGGCATTTTCATCGGGAAAAGCGCGACGCAGACGCGATTTGATCTCGTTTGCCGCTTTATTCGTAAAGGTAATGGCGAGTGCCTGCCACGGTGCGCAGGGCGACGAGGTGAACTCGGCAAGCATCGGCTCGATCTGATCGGGTGGGAGCTTCTCTGCTTCTTCGAGTGCGAAAAGATGTTCTTCGGTCAGGTCGTGGGGAACAAACTCGGAAAAATAGGCGTTTCCGTAGCGAATCAGAAAGACGATCCTCTGCACGAGCACCGTTGTTTTTCCGCTTCCCGCGCCCGCAAGAACGAGGAGCGAGCCCTCGGTGGTAAAGACCGCCTCGCGCTGGCGTTCGTTGAGCGACGCGTAGCATTTTTCAAACAGCCTCCGCTTTGCCGCAAGGTATCTTTGGGAGATTTCTTGGTTGGTCATTTATGTATTTCCTTTATCTTCTTTGTCTTGTTCATCGTCACGCGAAAGCAGCTTTCGGATCTTTTC